>NZ_KE136479.1:0-194310 GCF_000407165.1 Enterococcus haemoperoxidus ATCC BAA-382
AGCGAAAGCGAGTCTGAATAGGGCGAATGAGTATGTAGTCGTAGACCCGAAACCATGTGATCTACCCATGGCCAGGTTGAAGGTGTGGTAAAACGCACTGGAGGACCGAACCCACGTACGTTGAAAAGTGCGGGGATGAGCTGTGGGTAGCGGAGAAATTCCAAACGAACTTGGAGATAGCTGGTTCTCTCCGAAATAGCTTTAGGGCTAGCCTCGGAATTAAGAATGATGGAGGTAGAGCACTGTTTGGACTAGGGGCCCATCTCGGGTTACCGAATTCAGATAAACTCCGAATGCCATTCATTTATATCCGGGAGTCAGACTGCGAGTGATAAGATCCGTAGTCGAAAGGGAAACAGCCCAGACCACCAGCTAAGGTCCCAAAATATATGTTAAGTGGAAAAGGATGTGGGGTTGCACAGACAACTAGGATGTTGGCTCAGAAGCAGCCACCATTTAAAGAGTGCGTAATAGCTCACTAGTCGAGTGACCCTGCGCCGAAAATGTACCGGGGCTAAACATATTACCGAAGCTGTGGATTACACCTCTGGTGTAATGGTAGGAGAGCGTTCTAAGGGCGTTGAAGGTCGATCGTGAGGACGGCTGGAGCGCTTAGAAGTGAGAATGCCGGTATGAGTAGCGAAAGACGGGTGAGAATCCCGTCCACCGTATGACTAAGGTTTCCTGGGGAAGGCTCGTCCGCCCAGGGTTAGTCGGGACCTAAGCCGAGGCCGATAGGCGTAGGCGATGGACAACAGGTTGATATTCCTGTACCAGTTGTTTTTGTTTGAGCAATGGAGGGACGCAGGAGGCTAAGGAATGCATGCGACTGGAAGTGCATGTCCAAGCAGTAAGTCTTGAGTAGAGTCAAATGCTTTACTCTATACGGACAAGCTGTGATGGGGAGGGAAATAATAGTACCGAAGTTCCTGATGTCACACTGTCAAGAAAAGCTTCTAGTGAGAAAACAACTGCCCGTACCGTAAACCGACACAGGTAGTCGAGGAGAGTATCCTAAGGTGAGCGAGCGAACTCTCGTTAAGGAACTCGGCAAAATGACCCCGTAACTTCGGGAGAAGGGGTGCTGACTTCGGTCAGCCGCAGTGAATAGGCCCAAGCGACTGTTTATCAAAAACACAGGTCTCTGCAAAATCGAAAGATGAAGTATAGGGGCTGACGCCTGCCCGGTGCTGGAAGGTTAAGAGGATGGGTTAGCTTCGGCGAAGCTCAGAATTGAAGCCCCAGTAAACGGCGGCCGTAACTATAACGGTCCTAAGGTAGCGAAATTCCTTGTCGGGTAAGTTCCGACCCGCACGAAAGGCGTAACGATTTGGGCACTGTCTCAACGAGAGACTCGGTGAAATTTTAGTACCTGTGAAGATGCAGGTTACCCGCGACAGGACGGAAAGACCCCATGGAGCTTTACTGTAGCTTGATATTGAGTGTTTGTACCACATGTACAGGATAGGTAGGAGCCGATGAACCCGGAACGCTAGTTTCGGTGGAGGCGCTGGTGGGATACTACCCTTGTGTTATGAACCCTCTAACCCGCACCACTTATCGTGGTGGGAGACAGTGTCAGGTGGGCAGTTTGACTGGGGCGGTCGCCTCCTAAAGAGTAACGGAGGCGCCCAAAGGTTCCCTCAGAATGGTTGGAAATCATTCGCAGAGTGTAAAGGCAGAAGGGAGCTTGACTGCGAGACTTACAAGTCGAGCAGGGACGAAAGTCGGGCTTAGTGATCCGGTGGTTCCGCATGGAAGGGCCATCGCTCAACGGATAAAAGCTACCCTGGGGATAACAGGCTTATCTCCCCCAAGAGTCCACATCGACGGGGAGGTTTGGCACCTCGATGTCGGCTCGTCGCATCCTGGGGCTGTAGTCGGTCCCAAGGGTTGGGCTGTTCGCCCATTAAAGCGGCACGCGAGCTGGGTTCAGAACGTCGTGAGACAGTTCGGTCCCTATCCGTCGCGGGCGTTGGAAATTTGAGAGGAGCTGTCCTTAGTACGAGAGGACCGGGATGGACTTACCGCTGGTGTACCAGTTGTTCTGCCAAGGGCATTGCTGGGTAGCTATGTAGGGAAGGGATAAACGCTGAAAGCATCTAAGTGTGAAGCCCACCTCAAGATGAGATTTCCCATTTCTTTAAGAAAGTAAGACCCCTGAGAGATGATCAGGTAGATAGGTTGGAAGTGGAAGTGCAGTGATGTACGGAGCGGACCAATACTAATCGGTCGAGGACTTAACCAAAGAAACGAAATAAAAAAGTTTTTCGGACTGTTTGATTACATTACTTCAATCCAGTTTTGAGTGAATAATCACTCAATTGAATAGCAACAACACCCAGTGTGGTGGCGATAGCGAGAAGGATACACCTGTTCCCATGCCGAACACAGAAGTTAAGCTTCTTAGCGCCGATTGTAGTGAAGGGTTTCCCTTTGTGAGAGTAGGACGTCGCCACGCTAAAGTGTTGTCTTGGAGGTTTAGCTCAGCTGGGAGAGCACCTGCCTTACAAGCAGGGGGTCGGCGGTTCGATCCCGTCAACCTCCATTTTTTGAGCCGTTAGCTCAGTTGGTAGAGCATCTGACTTTTAATCAGAGGGTCGCAGGTTCGAGCCCTGCACGGCTCATAGGAATATTTTGCGGGTGTGGCGGAATTGGCAGACGCACTAGATTTAGGATCTAGCGCCTTACGGCGTGGGGGTTCAAGTCCCTTCACCCGCATTTTTAGTCTCGTTTTATTACTAGGCGATTATAACGCCGGCTTAGCTCAGTTGGTAGAGCATCTGATTTGTAATCAGAGGGTCGAGGGTTCAAATCCTTTAGCCGGCATCCAGACTGCGGAAATAGCTCAGTGGTAGAGCACCACCTTGCCAAGGTGGGGGTCGCGGGTTCGAACCCCGTTTTCCGCTTAGCTTGTTCTTTCGCCGGGGTGGCGGAACTGGCAGACGCACAGGACTTAAAATCCTGCGGTGAGTGATCACCGTACCGGTTCGATTCCGGTCCTCGGCATAGAAATGTAGCACCCATAGCTCAACTGGATAGAGTGCTTGACTACGAATCAAGAGGTTAGGGGTTCGACTCCCTTTGGGTGCATTTGTAAATACGGGAAGTAGCTCAGCTTGGTAGAGCACTTGGTTTGGGACCAAGGGGTCGCAGGTTCGAATCCTGTCTTCCCGATTTATTTTGTGGGGCCTTAGCTCAGATGGGAGAGCGCCTGCTTTGCACGCAGGAGGTCAGCGGTTCGATCCCGCTAGGCTCCATTAGTACTTTATTATTTTCGCGGTGTAGCTCAGCTGGCTAGAGCGTCCGGTTCATACCCGGGAGGTCGGGGGTTCGATCCCCTTCGCCGCGATTACTTTTTAAGAGCCAAGGACCTTTAGCTCAGTTGGTTAGAGCAGACGGCTCATAACCGTCCGGTCGTAGGTTCGAGTCCTACAAGGTCCATTGTAGTGACAATTTATTTTATTCCGGAGGATTACCCAAGTCCGGCTGAAGGGAACGGTCTTGAAAACCGTCAGGCGGGTAAAACCGTGCAAGGGTTCGAATCCCTTATCCTCCTTTGTTGATAACCACAGTGTTTTAGCACTAATGCTTATCAATACTTGGCGAACATAGTGAGAGAAGTAACCTTACTAGGGATCACCAAGAATCATCACCTTTCTATAGTCAATAGACTATAATTATCGCGGGGTGGAGCAGTCAGGTAGCTCGTCGGGCTCATAACCCGAAGGTCGTAGGTTCAAATCCTGCCCCCGCAATTGCTTTTTAAAAGCATATGTAATATAGTGATGCAATACATTTATTTTGGTTTGGTAGTTCAGCTGGTTAGAATGCCTGCCTGTCACGCAGGAGGTCGCGGGTTCGAGTCCCGTCCAGACCGTTTTAAAGTATTGCGGGTGTAGTTTAGTGGTAAAACCACAGCCTTCCAAGCTGTTGTCGCGAGTTCGATTCTCGTCACCCGCTTTATGGGCCTATAGCTCAGCTGGTTAGAGCGCACGCCTGATAAGCGTGAGGTCGATGGTTCGAGTCCATTTAGGCCCATTTTTAAATATTTTTCTTGGGGAAGTACTCAAGTGGCTGAAGAGGCGCCCCTGCTAAGGGTGTAGGTCGGGAAACCGGCGCGAGGGTTCAAATCCCTCCTTCTCCGTTTCATAGCGGCCCGTTGGTCAAGCGGTTAAGACACCGCCCTTTCACGGCGGTATCACGGGTTCGATTCCCGTACGGGTCATGTTTTAATATTTATTCCGGAGGATTACCCAAGTCCGGCTGAAGGGAACGGTCTTGAAAACCGTCAGGCGGGTAAAACCGTGCAAGGGTTCGAATCCCTTATCCTCCTTTGTTGATAACCACAGTGTTTTAGCACTAATGCTTATCAATACTTGGCGAACATAGTGAGAGAAGTAACCTTACTAGGGATCACCAAGAATCATCACCTTTCTATAGTCAATAGACTATAATTATCGCGGGGTGGAGCAGTCAGGTAGCTCGTCGGGCTCATAACCCGAAGGTCGTAGGTTCAAATCCTGCCCCCGCAATTGCTTTTTAAAAGCATATGTAATATAGTGATGCAATACATTTATTTTGGTTTGGTAGTTCAGCTGGTTAGAATGCCTGCCTGTCACGCAGGAGGTCGCGGGTTCGAGTCCCGTCCAGACCGTTTTATTAGTTTTTGGCGCAGTAGCTCAGTTGGTAGAGCAACGGATTGAAGCTCCGTGTGTCGGCAGTTCGATTCTGTCTTGCGCCATTTGAAAGAAGAAACATGCGGGTGTAGTTTAGTGGTAAAACCACAGCCTTCCAAGCTGTTGTCGCGAGTTCGATTCTCGTCACCCGCTTTTTTTCTTTAAGGGCCTATAGCTCAGCTGGTTAGAGCGCACGCCTGATAAGCGTGAGGTCGATGGTTCGAGTCCATTTAGGCCCATAATTTTTAAAAGGCCCGTTGGTCAAGCGGTTAAGACACCGCCCTTTCACGGCGGTATCACGGGTTCGATTCCCGTACGGGTCATGCTTTGAAAACATTTAGCTATGTGCTGAATGTTTTTTTATTATTTTTAAAACAAATTTAATGAAAACGTTGACAATGCTATTATAATAGGGTATTCTATGCTTGTACACAACAAGTAAATAGATGGATAGTGATTGTTTAAATACAAGCTAAACCTAATTTTTCCAATGAGGAAGATATTCTTCTTTTTTGGAAAGGTTGGGTTTTTCTTTTTTACAATTAAAGGGGATAAGCGTGAAGAAGGGAGCGAAAAAATGGTTATTCAAAAAATTTTGAATAATAATGTTGTGATTACGTTGGATACAAATGAGCAGGAACAAATCGTGATGGGACGTGGTATTGCTTTTAAAAGAAAAATAGGTGATTTTATTCCAGAAGAACAAGTTGATCAAGTATTTCGGCTAGCAAACCAGGATACTTCTTTGAAATTCCAAGAGTTATTGGAAGAATTACCCTTAGAAGTAATGCAATTATCAGATGAAATTATAACATATGCTAAGACCAAACTGGGTAGACGACTAAATGATACAATCTTTATTTCTCTAACAGATCACCTTCATACGGCTTTAGAGCGTATGAGACAAGGAATTGAAGTGAAGAACTTTCTATTATGGGATATTAAGCGTTTTTTTTCAGATGAATACATCATTGGGAATAAGGCTGTCGAGATGGTTAAAGAGAAGTTTGATGTGCAACTACCAGAAGATGAGGCAGGATTTATTGCTTTACATATAGTCAATGCCGAAATGGATGAAGAAGTTGGAAATGTTTATGAACTAACAAAAATTATGCAAGAAATTACGAATATTGTGAAATATCATTTTAAAATTACTTTTAATGAAGACTCGGTCTATTTTTATCGTTTTAGTACTCATTTAAAATTTTTTGCTTATCGTTTATTAAATCATAAAGAATTACATGATGAAGATGATGGGGAACTATATGAAGTAATTAAAAAAAAGTATCGTAATGCCTACAATTGTGTGAATAAAATTTCTAAATTCTTAACTGAAGGCTATGACTATACTATTTCTAAAGAAGAGAAAATGTATCTGATTATTCACATTGCAAGAGTTATACAGACAAATGGTTAACAAGATTATCAAATCTAAGTATAGATTAGTAATGGAACGAAAGGTGGGGAGAAGAGTGGGAACCGCAAAGCAAGACCCCTTGGATAGTGACATTAAGTTGGCTAAACCTTCAAAAGTAATGGATTGAAAAAAACTAAACTTTGGAGGAACAAAAAATGGGAAAATATCATGATTTAGCAGAGAAAATTGTTAACAATGTAGGCGGAAAGGAAAATATCAATAGCTTGACACACTGTATTACACGCTTACGTTTTAAATTGAAAGACGAATCAAAAGCAAATGACGATGTTTTAAAAAACATGGATGGTGTCGTTACTGTAATGAAAAGCGGTGGACAATATCAAGTAGTAATTGGGAATCATGTCCCAGCTGTGTATGAAGATGTTGTAAGTATTGCTGGAATTTCAGCAGATGCAGAACAAGAATCATCTGGTGGGAATTTATTCAATCGTTTGATCGATATTTTAAGTGGCTGTTTCCAACCGTTCTTGGGAGCATTAGCTGCAGCTGGTATGGTAAAAGGTCTAAATGCTTTACTAGTTTTCTTGAAATTATATTCCGCTACTTCTGGGACATATACAATGTTAAATGGTATTGGCGATGCAATCTTCTATTTCATGCCAGTTATTTTAGGCTATACAGCAGCTAGAAAATTCAATTTAAACCCAATGGTGGGAATTGTTATTGGAGCAGCGCTTTGTTACCCAACTGTTCAAGGGTCTGCTTTACAAGCTGCTTTTGAAGCAACAGCAGGTGCAGGTGCTCCAGCGCCATATAGTCTATTAGGATTACCTGCTTATGACACATTTTTAGGTATTCCATGGGTTGGTGCTGGCTATACAAGTAGTGTTGTACCGATTATATTCATTGTTGCTTTTGCAGCCCAAATTCAAAAACTCTTCAAGAAACTTATTCCTGAAGTTGTTCAAACATTCTTGGTACCTTTCTTTGTACTATTGATTGCTTTACCAGTAGGTTTCTTAGTGATTGGTCCAATCATTAGTATGTTAACAGACTTACTAAGCGCTGGCTTCCAAGCTTTAATGGGCTTCTCACCAGCATTGTATGGTGTTATTCTTGGTTTCTTCTGGCAAGTATTGGTTATTTTCGGTTTGCACTGGAGTGTTGTGCCACTTGCAATCATGCAAATTACTCAAGAAGGAGCAAGCCAAGTATTAGTGGGGTCTTTTGCAGCAAGTTTTGCTCAAACAGCAGTAGTTATGGCAATGTTCTTTAAATTAAAAGATGCAAAAATGAAAGCTCTATGTCCTCCAGCAATCATTTCTGGGATTTTTGGAGTCACTGAACCTGCAATTTATGGTATTACTTTACCAAGAAAAACACCTTTTATTTTTTCAATGATCGGAGCTGCAGTCGGTGGATTGTACTTAATGATCAATGGCGTAACCTCTTATACAATGGGCGGATTGGGAATTTTCGGAGTATTAAACTTTATTAATGGTGACGATGCAAGTGGAATGATTCATTCTTTTGTCGCAATCTTGATTGCTGTCGTTATCGGATTTACATTAACATTCTTTTTCTGGAAAGATGATACAGTATTAGAAGAAATCACTGAAAATAAAAAAGCTCAAAAAGCATTAAAAGAAGCCGTTTTAAGTCCAGTTAAAGGACGTGTTTTACCTTTAAGCAAAGCAAGTGATCAAGCTTTCGCACAAGGTGCTTTAGGTAAAGGTGTTTTGATTGAACCGACAGAAGGCGTAGTTAGAGCACCGTTTGATGGCACAGTTATGACACTATTCCCAACGTTACATGCGATTGGTTTGATATCAGATCAAGGTATGGAATTGCTGATCCATATTGGTATGGACACTGTTCAGCTAGAAGGAACCGGATTTGAAGGAAAAGTGTCCCAAGGTGACAAAGTGAAAAAAGGGCAAGTTTTAGTTACATTTGATATAGAAGCGATTAAAGCAGCTGGCTATAGTGTAGAAACGCCGGTTATTGTTACAAATACTGGTGACTATCTAGATATCGTAGAAACGCAAGAACGCGAAGTAACTTCAAATGATACATTAATTACTGGATTAACTTAAAAATAATAGATAAGAATTGAGCTTGCAGTGAAGCAGGATAGGCTTTGCTGTAAGCTTTTCAAAGAAAGGAATTTTGATATGGCATTTAGAAAAGATTTTTTATGGGGCGGCGCAACAGCTGCCAATCAATGTGAAGGCGGTTATAACGAAGGAGGACGAGGTTTAGCGAACGTGGACTTAGCCCCAGTTGGACCAGATCGTTTCCCAGTAATCACTGGAGAGAAAAAAATGTTTGCATTTGATGATGAACATTTTTACCCAGCTCAAAATGCGATCGACATGTATCACCGTTATAAAGAAGATATCGCATTATTCGGCGAAATGGGCTTTAAGACTTACCGCCTATCAATTGCCTGGAGTCGTATTTTCCCTCTAGGAGACGAAACAGAGCCGAATGAAGAAGGCTTGAAGTTCTATGAAGATTTGTTCAAAGAATGCCGTAAACACAATATAGAGCCCCTTGTAACGATCACTCACTTTGATTGTCCAATGCACTTAGTGGAAAAATATGGTGCGTGGCGTAGTCGCGAGCTTGTTGGTTTTTATGAAAATCTATGTAATGTGATCTTCAACCGTTATAAAGGCTTAGTAAAATATTGGTTGACGTTCAACGAAATCAATATGATCTTACATGCACCATTTATGGGCGCGGGTCTTTACTTTGAAGAAGGCGAAAACAAAGAACAAGTCAAATATCAAGCAGCGCATCATGAATTATTGGCAAGTGCGATCGCAACGAAAATCGCTCATGAAGTCGACCCAGAAAACAAAGTCGGTTGTATGTTAGCAGCTGGTACAAACTATGCATATACATGTAAACCAGAAGATGTCTGGGCAGCACGTAAAGCCGATCGTGAGAATTTCTTCTTTATCGACGTTCAATCACGTGGCGAATACCCAGCGTATGCTCTTAAAGAATTAGAGCGTGAAGGTATCGAATTGCCAATTGAAGACGGTGATTTAGAATTATTGAAAGCACACACAGTAGACTTTATTTCATTCTCATACTACTCATCACGTGTTCAATCAACAGACCCAGCGGTTAATGAACAAACAGCTGGAAATATCTTTGCTTCAGTGAAAAACCCATATTTAGAAGCAAGTGAATGGGGCTGGCAAATCGATCCATTAGGATTACGTACAACAATGAATGATCTATATGATCGTTACCAAAAACCATTGTTTATCGTTGAAAATGGATTAGGTGCCGTCGATACACCAGACGAAAATGGCAACGTGATTGATGATTATCGTATTGACTACCTAGCTGCACACATTCAAGCAATGAAAGATGCGGTAGAGCTTGATGGCGTAGATTTACTCGGTTACACAACATGGGGCTGTATCGATTTAGTGTCAGCTGGAACAGGTGAAATGAAAAAACGTTACGGCTTCATTTATGTAGACCGTGACAATGAAGGGAATGGAACCTTAAAACGTTCGAAGAAAAAATCATTTGACTGGTATAAAAAAGTCATTGCGACTAATGGAGAAGATTTAACGAACGAATAAAATAGGGGGCTATCAAATGAAAAAAGTAGTAAAACTGTTAGGGGTTTTAATGTTAGGGTTATTAGTAGTTTCAGGATGTGGTAATGGTAACGTCAAAAAAGATGATGCATCAACAGCAAAAAAAGCACCGGAAGAATTGACATTGTACATTGTGCGTCATGGTAAAACAATGTTAAATACAACCGATCGAGTTCAAGGTTGGTCAGACGCAGTCTTAACGAAAGCTGGCGAAGACGTTGTAACAGCTGCAGGAGTTGGTTTAAAAGATATCGAATTCCAAAATGCTTATAGTAGTGATAGTGGTCGTGCAATTCAGACAGCAAATTTGATTGTAAAAGAAAACGAAAAATCATCTGATCTAAAAGTCATCACAGATGAGCGTTTAAGAGAATTTAATTTTGGAACTTACGAAGGCGATTTAAATCATACCATGTGGCAAGATATTGCGGATGATCAAGGCGTTACATTAGAAGAGTTTATGAAAAATATGACACCAGAATCATTTGCGAATAGCGTTGCTAAGTTAGATGCTAAAAATGTAGAAGAAGCTAAAGTCAATTGGCCAGCTGAAGATTACAAGACAATCACGACTCGACTTAAAGCAGGTCTTGATGATATCGTTGAAAAAGAAATGAAAAACGAAGGTTCTGGCAATGTCTTGATTGCTTCACACGGATTGAGCATTTCTGCTTTACTCGCTACATTATTTGATGACTATAAGATTCCAGAAGGCGGTTTAAAAAACGCCAGTGTTTGTACTGTAAAATATAAAGATGGGAAATACACGTTAGATAAGATCAATGATCTAAGTTATGTTGAAGCAGGGCAAAAAAAATAAACCAGAAACAGACAACTTCAACTTCATTTAAGCAAAAATTCGATCAAAGAAACATTTTTGATCGAATTTTGTGTATAATAAGAACAAAAAGAAGGAAAAGGGATAAAAATTATGGTGACTATTACAAATTTTCGTGATATCGGTGGTATTAAAAATAAAGCTGGCAAGGAAATTAAAAAAGATGTTTTTTTAAGATCAGGAGAGCTATCTAATTTAACAAAAGATGACGAACAGCGATTAGAAACAATCTATCGTTTAGGCAAAATCATTGATTTAAGAAGTGAAGCTGAAGTTGGAGAAAGGCCAGATATGTCTGTTCCTAAAGCAGAATACATCCATATTGATATTTTGGAAGATATCAAAGATGAAGGCGCGTCGATCGAAGATTTTGTTAAAATCGGATCTCCTGAGAAATCAGCCGCTTATATGGAAAAACTTTATGCTGATATTGCTTTAAATACGACATCACAAAAAGGCTACAATAAGTTTTTTGAAGAAATTTTAGCGTTACCACAAGAAGAAAGTATATTATTCCACTGCTTTGCAGGAAAAGATCGTACAGGAATTGCTGCATTATTAGTTTTAGAAACATTGGATGTACCAAGAGAAGCTATTTATACAGATTATCTGTTAACAAATAATTTAAGAAAAAAAGAAAATGCACAGATTTTAGAACAAGCTAAAAAAGCCCAGTTAGAAGAAGCAAATTTAGAAGCGTTACATGTTGCTTTAAATGTAGATAGTAGCTATCTAGATAATTTTTATCAGACCGTTGAAAAGCAGTATGGAGACGTCTCTGCTTATTTAAAACAAGCAATTGGCATCGATAAAGGAACAAAAGAAGTATTGAACCATCGCTTTGTTTTAGATTAAAACGTATGAGAGGTGAGGAATCAGTTATGACGAAAAATCAACATATTAAACTATTGAATCGCTGTATTGAAATTTCTCAAAAAGCTCGTGAACATGGCAATACGCCTTTTGGGGCTTTATTGGCCGATAAGGAAGGGAATATTCTTTTAGAGCAGGAAAATATCGAAATGACAGAAAATATCTGTACAGGACATGCGGAGACGACCTTAGCGGCAAGAGCTTCACAAAAATATAGCAAAGAATTTTTATGGGAGTGCTCGTTGTATACTACAGCAGAGCCATGTGCGATGTGTACTGGAACGATATACTGGGGAAATATTGGAACCATCGTATATGCAATGACTGAAAAACGTTTACTAGAACTAACTGGTGATAACGAACAAAATCCAACTTTTGACCTCCCTTCAAAAGAAATATTGCGTCATGGTCAAAAAAATATTCAAGTAATTGGCCCGTTTCCTGAAATTGAGCAAGCGGCAGCCGCTGTTCATGAAGGCTATTGGGGTTAATAAAAAAATTCCATTGTGAAAATAGTTATAGGGTGTGGGTCAAAACTGAATATCAGTATTGATCCGCACCTCTACTTTAAATAATTCTATTTTAACTTAAATTAAAATGTCAGAATTTTCAAAAATGTTATTGACTTATTGAAAACTTAAGGCAATAATAGATAAAATCACCTACAAAAAAAGGAGAGGTTATTAAAGTATGATTATCAAACCATCGCTGCCGCAAGAAATGACGATTTTTTTCGATGCAGAGAATCAACCAAATGAAAACGTCCAGATGGGTGTAGTTATTCTACAACCAGGAGAAAAAAGACCATTAGATGGTTTTGCTAGACATGATCAAGATGAATATTCTTATGTAGTTGCTGGTGAAGCTCATACAATTTTAGAAGATGGACAAGATTTAGTTGGAAAACCAGGTGATGCTCAGCTGATCGAAGCAGGTGAAGGACATATCAACTATAACGATGGGGACCAAGCGGCGGTTGTTGTTTGGATGTTAGTTGAACGCACGTAAAACAAACATAAGGGAGAAACGTATGAAAAAAGGAATTAAAGCAATTATCGGTCTAACACTTATGCTGACCATCATTTCGGGATGTTCTGGTGGAAAAGAAGCAACAAAATCACAAGAGACAAAACCATTAAATCTAATGTCACCTTCGGAATTAACCACGTTGGATACATCTGTTATGCTAGATTTTCCAGATGCAATTGTCCAAACCGCAGCGTTTGAAGGTTTATATGCACTAGATGACAAAGATCAACTAATTCCAGCAGCAGCAAAAGAAATGCCAGAAATTTCAGAAGACGGTAAAACCTATAAGATCAAGCTAAGAGAAGAGGCTAAATGGAGTAACGATGATCCAGTGACAGCAGCAGACTTTGAATATGCCTGGAAAAAAATGATTGATCCTAAAAATGGCTTTGTGTATAGTTTCCTAGTAGCAGATACAATTTTAAATGCTGAGGAAATTTCAAAAGGAGAAAAACCAGTTGATGAACTTGGGGTAAAAGCAATAGATGATCAAACACTAGAAATAAAATTAAAAGAAGCGAAACCTTATTTCACATCCGTTCTTGCTTTTCCAACCTTTTTCCCGCAAAATCAAAAATTTGTTGAAAAAATGGGAACGGATTACGGAACAACAAGTGAAAATGTTATTTACAATGGACCATTTACTGTGGCTAACTGGAAGCAAACAGATTTAAGCTGGGATTTAAAGAAAAATGAAAAATACTGGGATCAAGCAAATGTAAAATCAGATAAAATACATTATGAAGTAGTCAAAGAAGCTTCGACAGCATTGAACCTTTTTGAAGATGGGCAGTTGGATGTCGCGACAGTCACTGGTGAATTAGCGAAACAAAACCAAAGTAATCCAAACTATCATTCCTATCCAACAGCAACTATGAATTATATTCGCTTAAACCAAAAACGTAAAGATAAAGAGACACCTTTGAAAAATGAAAACTTAAGAAAAGCCTTAGCACTAGGTATCGATAAAGAGAATTTAGTGAATAATATTATTGCAGATGGATCAAAACCTTTGTATGGAGCGGTTACAGAAGGTTTTGTAAGTAATCCTGAAACAGGTGTAGATTTTAGAGAAGAAGCTGGCGATTTAATGACGTACAACAAAGATGAAGCTTTGAAATATTGGACACTAGCTAAAAAAGAATTAGGCGATAATATTACACTCGATTTAATGGTGACGGATGATGGCTCGTATAAAAAAATGGGAGAAAGTCTTCAAGGGAGCCTAGAAAAACTATTTGAAGGTCTCACAATCAACGTAACAGCATTGCCAACTGAAACAGCATTGAATCTTAGCCGTGAGAGTGATTACGATATGTTCTTGATTTACTGGACACCAGATTATCAAGATCCAATTTCAACACTGAACATGTTACGTACAGGAAATGATCGCAATTACTCAAATGCCAAGTATGATGCGTTGTTGGATGATGCTTCACAAAAATATGCGACTGATTTAGAAAAACGCTGGGAGACTTTGATCACTGCTGAAAAAGTAGGTATTGAAGATACAGCTGGAATGATTATTATCAGCCAAAATCAGCAATCAGTTTTACAAAATGAACAGGTTAAAGGGGTTAATTACCACACTTTTGCAGCACCTTTAACGTTAAAAAACATCTATAAAGAAGCTGAATAATGATAGAGCTAAAAAAGTCTTTCAAATGAAAGGCTTTTTTAGTCATATTAATATCAGAAATTATGTTCCGGTTGTATGATAGTAGTATGCAAAATAAGATAAAATAGAAAGAGCAACGATAAAAAGGAGTGAAGTGTCGTGGTTAAGCAAGAACATAAAAAGCATACGACTAGTAATGAAATGCCATTAAAGAATATAGAAGAAGAAATTCGACAATTTATTTTGAAACAGCGTCCAGATTTAACAGAAGATTCCGCTATTTTATTTCCAGAGCTTTTAAATTATCGTTTAGACTATATAAAGACAATGATTAAAAGTGATTCACAAACAATGGAAAAATTGAATGAGACAATTGTTGAAAATATCAAAAATAATGAAACAATCTCAAATAATTTAAATACGACTGTCGAAAAAAATTTAACATTAGGACAAAAAACAGCTGATAACATTGCTAAATTTGGTGGAAGTTGGCCATTCATTTTCTTATTTATTGCGGTATTAATTATTTGGATCGTCGTTAACTCAACGCAATTGCTTGGAAAACCATTTGATAGCTATCCGTTCATTCTGTTAAATTTAGCCTTATCTTGCTTAGCTGCAATTCAAGCACCAGTCATCATGATGAGTCAAAATCGTCAAGAAACAAGAGATCGAGAACAGGCAAACAATGATTATAAAGTGAATTTGAAAGCCGAAATAGAAGTCAACCTGTTACATGAAAAAATGGATTATTTAATCAATAGCCAATGGCAACACTTAGTTCAGATGCAGCATATGCAAATTGAACTGTTAAGTGAACTGCAAGAACAACTCAATGAATTGAGTGAAAAGAAAAGAGTTGATGCAGAGCGTTAGGGAAAAAGAACAAGTATGATAGGAGGATAACATGAATCAGCACCAAGCAACTGAAAATGAATACAGTAAACTAGTAGATATCTGGGCAAGATCTGTAAGACAAACTCATGATTTTTTGAAAGATGACGATTTTAAAACAATAAAATCTGAATTAGCGACTTATTTTCCTCATTTAGATGTAAGAGTGTGGACGGATGATGAAAAGATTATTGGTTTTTCTGGAGTGGATGGCACTAAATTAGAAATGCTGTTTCTAGATCCTGTATACATTGGAAAAGGATACGGAAAACAGGTAGTGACAAGTCTAGTAAAAGAAAATAATATTCAATTTGTCGACGTCAATGAACAAAATTACTCTGCAAAAGCTTTTTATTTCGCAATGGGGTTTGAAGAATATTCACGAAGTGAAGTGGATGATGCTGGAAGCGCGTATCCAATTTTACATTTAAAAAAAAGTACTAAGGAAAAGTAACGAATTCCTTAGTACTTTTTTCTTTCATACTAAAAATCAAATAGTCAATTTAGAACTTTGTTCGAACATCTTTTCAAGAAAAATTTTCCTTTGTTTGTCATTTAGATTTTTCAGGGAAGATAGTGAAAAATGTTTAACTTTTTTGATACCGGACATTTTTAATACCTGCTTTTTCAGAACAGTACCATAATCTTGTTGAAATAACGTTTTATACCATTTAGGTGCATCTTCTGTTGTGATGATCCAGGCTGATTTATTTTTTAAAAGACCTACGGGGAGATTCCCTTTATAAGTATAAGCAAATCCTTTACTAAACACTTTATCAATAAAACCTTTTAAAATGGCAGGCATGCCGCCCCACCAAATTGGAAATATAAAGATGATGTGGTCAGCCCATAAAATCTGTTCTCGATAAACAGCTGTTTCCTCGTCGAACTGCATATTTCTTCGTTTCTTTGTTTCGTTGAAAACTAATACAGGATCGAAATTTTCTTTATAAAGATCGATAATTTTGACAGTATTTTTTTGTTCAGCTCCTTGCTGGACATGATTCATGATAGAGTGGGTATAGCCTGTTGTATTAGGATAAGCATAGAGAATCAGTATATTCATTTGTAACGCCTCCGGATAATAAATTTAAGGATGCAGGTCTTCAAAGATTGTATCTGAAAATTCTGCTAGTTCTTTTTTCATTTGTTCGTAGTTTGTTTCACATTCTTCATAGGTTTCAGGGATTGGCAATGACTTTATTGAGTCAATGATCAATTGGTAATGTTTGATCGTTGTTTCTAGATCAGTGATCTTGTTCGCCATAAGTTCACGACTACGGTTGTTGCATTCTAAAGAGACGGGCTGATCAAATAATTGCAGTAATTCTTTCATCTCTTTTAAAGAAAAATGAGCATACTTCATAACCGAGATATACTTTAGACGCGCGAATTCATCTTGACCATAAAGCCGATAATTATTTTCCCCACGTTGAGGTTGGATCAATTGTTCTTTCTCATAATATCTGATCGTATCTTCGCTCAAATGGACTTGCTGAGAAATTTCTTTGATGGTTCGTCTTTTTTCCATTGCAATCACCTCAAAACTATCTTAACATTGGAGCATGCTCCAATGTCAATAACCCAAATTAGTTTTTTTGCTCAGTGAGCGTTATGGTTTTACAGATTCCTGATAATGTGTATAATTCTTATAAATAGATCAATATTTTTTTATCTTTATAATGAATAAAATCCTTAAATATGTAAAAATACGAGATAAATAGGTAATAAACCAAATAGAAAAATAATTGCATTTAGATAGTGTCAAAAAAAATAAAAAATGCTTAATTTCCTTATAAACACTGGGGAATGGGCTTTTTTTTTGTTTTAAAGTAGAAAAAAAATAGACATAGGAATGAAAAAAATGACAAATAAAATTCATTTTAATAGCATATTACTTGATATAAGAGATTGAGAGATACTATAATGAACTTAAGTCAGCGTTTTTAGCTGCTTAGATATGGGAGGAGAGAGCATTATGTTTAGTTACACGGATATGATTTTGTCAGTAATGCAACGAGTTGAAGTCTACAATGAGATTTTTAATGCCATTTCTAAGGAAGTACAAGAGAACAGCTGTAGCCAAGCCATTAACAGAAGAGGGAAAGATACGTATTTATTTTGCCGCAGTAATGTTAATCGGTTCTTTGTAGAAGAAGAAAGTTTTAGAAAAAACTTAGTATTTTATGGCGAAAAAGAAGCAACAAAAATCTTGTTAGAAGGCTTAGATGCCTATAAAGAAGGAATCTATTTTTGGTTGGAAGCATTAAACGACAAGTGTGAAGTGATTGATGAAATCAAGTACAAACGTGGTTTGAATAGTACAGAGAGTTCATTTGAATTAATTAATCAAGCATGTAAAGAAGCTTGTGGTGGTATTCAAAGTGCACATAGTGTACATAAAATGTAAATTAGATAGACATCCTATAAATTAGTAGAAAACATCGTTCAGTTGCCCTAATAAGTATCGAAAATTGATATCATCTGGTTTTAATTCCATTCATTTTGTAGTTTTTTTTAATTATTTATTTCAAAATAAATAAAATACCAAGGCAAGTATTCTGTTGGCTTTGGTATTTTTTTCTATATTTTTGTTAAGAATTTTTCTGTCAGTGAATCTAGTGCTTGGTCGATTACTTGAGCGTTCTTAGGATCTCGTTGTAAGAAAATTTGCGAGAAATATTACATACCAATCACTGTTAATGTGATCGCTTGCCCGTCGGCTATTGAAATCATAATTTGAGGTGTAACAACACTTTTACCACGGAGACCTAAACCGATATAAGCCAATTCTATCGTCTGTTTAATGATTGTTCTAATTCGATAATAACCATCTGTTATAAATTTTTTATCCTCATTAAAGCACTTCAATAAAGTATCAAGTTTCTTTTTTCTGTTCATTTTATCCTTCCTTTCTAATTATTGTAGCATTTCTCATAAATATGGATCAAGCATCGAGAGAATGTTATAAATCGCTATTATCTCCAATAAATATTTAAGAAAAACACTAGGAAAAACAATAGGAAACGATATAATACTCACATAATTCTCAAATATTTGTGTTATTTATCAAAAATATGATAAATAAAAGATTATAATTGTATAGACTTGGCAAATAAAATAGATTAAACTTATTTTAGTTTGGTAAGTATATTAATTTTATATTGAATTTATAACTTTTCTGACATTTATGTGGTACGAATATGCGTAATATCGATACAAATGGCTAATCTAATAACGAAATCATAAAGGGGAACTACTATATGTACAACATAGGTTTTGTCTTGCTTGACAACGAAGATGAACAAAAATACATAGATTCACTAAAAAGCACTCAATTAAATGTGTATCCAATCAATAAAAATGAAATTACTGAAAAAATTGGGCATTATGACGGTATTATACTTAACGAACAGAATGCACAAAATATTGGTGTGATTTGCGAACTGCTTCTTCTGTTAAAGAAAAAACAAGATCCTTTTATCTGGGTGATCTCACAACAGAGCAATAAAATGAATCATATTGTTTATTTACAACTGGGTGCTGACGGTATAATCGATCAAGAATGTGACCCAGAAGAGTGTAAGCTTTTGATGTTCAATGCATTCGATAGATATAATCGAGCATATCCGATTGCCGAAGAACCCACAGACAAGATGGTTGATACTCAAAAAATCCAATTACGTCCTTGTAATTATAGTGTCCTTTTAAATGGTGAAGAGATCAATTTAACAAAGTTAGAATTTAAAACGATTGAATTTCTAGAAACAAAAAAGGGTGTGGCAGTTTCTTATGAAGAGATTTACAAAAAAGTTTGGGAGAATGAAGGAAATGATAAGCAATATCGCGTATCAAATTTGATTTTCCATTTAAGACAAAAAATTGAAGAAGATGCTGCGCATCCAAAATATATTAAAACAGTTCGTTCAAAAGGCTATAAGTTAACTGTATAGTTTAATCCCTATTTATAGAATAATCTAATTAGAAAAGTAAGTAGAAATGTCATGGCGGTTGATCTAAAAAAACAAGACAATGACGGTGACAAAAAACAAAATATGTTTTCTTTTTTTCAAACCAACTGTTGATCATAACAAAATAGAGAAAATCAGTGCTCTTTTACTAACGTCTATATAGAGAACAGCCATTCTCCATAGACTAGTAAAAAAAATGAGCGCTAATTTTCCCCTGCATTGTGAATGTATCAAAAATTTAAACAATTGGCAAGAAAAATAGAAATAGATTGTACGTTCTTTTAAGACAGACGTACCAAAAATGTTAGGGGAGGAGTTGAGAATATATGAAAATCGGAAAAAAGTCTTATATTGTTTTTGGATTGGTTTTATTGGTGGGAATTCTCTGTACGGTTGTATGGCATAATACTACACTTACGAAAGCTTCAGAAGAAAAATTTTCCATTAAAACTGAATCAATAAATGAATCTGGGGAAATACCAGTAACATTAACGATTTCTGAACCGAAAAATGAACAGCTAAAGCTTTCGTTTGAAGGAGTTTATGAAGTAAAAGCCGATGAATTATTAGCTGGTCTTTCTGATAACTATGATGGGACAGTATCAATAGAAGCTGTGGATGAAACGAGTGTTAAACTTACAACCAAAAATTATGAGGAGTCTTTAAAAATCAGTTTTATAGTTAGGCCATTAAATCAGGCTGAAACAGGCAAGCTCGTACTGTCTAATTCAGCAGGGGAAGAGTTGGCAACTAGTAAACTAAGTTTTTCTGAAAAAAAGACTAAGCTAGATGAAAATATTTTAGCGGATAACCTATCTTTGCTTAAAACCACAAGAACTGGAATAACCAGAGATGAGATTAGCGGACCAATTCCAGCTACACCGGAAGAAAAGGCTGCAGCAAATGAAGCGGCTAATACTAGATTTGGTTTTGACCCATCACAAAATTCAGTAACAGTTGATACTTGGGCAGACTTTAAACTTGCTTATCAGAATAATGCTGTTACAAAAATTACGATGACAAATAATATCTCAAACAGAGCCGTGAGCGGAGCTGCTGGAAACCTGGGTGAAAGATCCAAGTCCATTGAAATTGATGGTGGTGGTTTTTTACTTGATTTAAATGATCAAACACTTCGTTTAGCAGGTACACCAACAGATGGAATTGGTTTTGTCCATGTGCATAACATGTCTATCAAGCAAAATGTAACTGATGCTGGTTACAATGGTGGAACTTATAGTTGGGCATTTATCATGGGAAATAATGGGACTGCTTCTGCAAGAAACTGGTACTTTAGAGTTGGAGATATTCGTAGTTTTGAAGAGGTCAATGGTGAAAAAATTGCCCGTTTGATTCGTGGTACACGTAGTGAAATCACAGTTTACGGGAAAATGACCCTATACACAACGTCTGAAAACTTTTATGCGGGAAGCGTCATTATTGAAGATGGGACAGAATGGTATGGCGTAAATACAACATCGCCTTGGTCTTTGGTCTGGTATGAGCAAAATTCCTCAGGAACAGATACGGGTGCGGCTCAGAAATATATTGTAGGAAAGCATAGTTATATTTACCTACAAAATAGAGGGAACAACCCGACTTATCCATCTGTATTCAGTTACTATAAAGAATTAGAGGTTGGAGAAAACTCGATTTATAATGCAAATATGGCTGGAAATTCTGTAAGATTCGATAATCCGGGAGTTATGACTGTAAAAGCAAATGCAGTAGTCAATTTGCTGAGTCGCGGAACAGGTGAAGTTCTTCAGTATTCTTCAAATGATGCTTCAGTAGTTGTTGAACCAACAGGAAGTTTATATGTTGTTGGGAATACGACTGGAGGAGTTGTTGGTTTAAATGGTGGAAACAATCGCTCACTAACGTTAAATTCACCTAAAGGATATGATATTCGAAACCGAAACAACAGTGGAAGAGCGATTGCAATGACAGCTGTTGCAACACAAACATTCAATATAAATGATTCTGATATTGACTTATGGACTGTTGGTAAGGATATGTCTGGACCTTCGCAAGAAACCTATGCTTTAGTTACAAACTTCACTTCTACTGGTACGAATGTGATTACTACTTCTGAACCAGGGTTACAAACGTTTAGATACGCAAACTATCGAAGAATTACAGGGATGAATTCTAAGCCTACGATGGAATGGACACCAGTGACTGATGCAGATAAAACATATCAAGCAAAGGTCAAAATTGGGATGACTCCGTCAGACGACTTTGATGAAAATGGTAACGTTGTTTTAGTTCCAGTGTATGCTTCTAAAGGTCAAGCATCTGTCACATATACAGATACTTTCAATGATGCACACACCGCGTCAACTTTAGATGATGGTTTAGCACCATTTACTGATACAAAATTCAATATTGCTGGTAAACAAATCAGTGCTCATGCAATTAGAGGTCCGTGGCTATCGGAACCTGATGAAGTAACAACAGTTATTGATGTTACACCTCCAGAACCGGCAGTTGTAACGGGTGGTAAGGTAACAAATGCAATGAAACAGCTAAGTGGTAAAGAGGCTGAACCAAAAGCAAAAATTTACCTTGATATCAACGGTGTTCGTCAGAGTGCGGTAGGCACTGTCAATGACGATGGAACATGGACATACAATCTACCTCATTATTTAGAAAAAGGCGATACAATCCAAATTTTCTTAGAAGATAATGCTGGGAGAGTTACTGAAACACTAACTCCAGCAGCACCATCAACTAATAGTGATACTGGTAATATCAATCCAGCAGCAAATATGACCTATCGTGATGCAACGTTTAAAGCTGCAACAAAGTATACAGTAGAAGATGTTCTTCCCGATAAACCACTGATGGAAAAAACAGTTACTTCTTCAGGAGGCGCTACAACGCAAGTTGGTGATAACTTGACGTACACGTTAACAGCTAAAAACAATAAAGAAGAGTCCTATACTACATTATGGGCGAATACTGTTGTGACAGATACGATTCCTTCAGGCTTAGATTTTGATCCAGCAACGGCTGAAATCAAAATTGACGGAGTTGCTGCTGAAACGCCAAAAGATTATTCCTATGATTCTAACTCACGAGTATTAACAGTTAAATTGGGAAATCTAGCATCTGGGGAATCATCAGTTATCACCTTTAAAGCCCAAGTTGCTTCTTCTGCTGTAGGGACTGTAATTAGTAATATAGCAGATATAGTTGGTGATTCACCAAGAGAAATGCCATTTGTTGAAGGTCCGATTGATCCAGATGCTAAACATGAAACTTACAATGCCACCTCTCAGGAAGCTAAAAACCCTGGTGGCACAGTCTTTGGTGTTCTAGAATTAGCTTCTGCACCAACAGAGATTGACTTTGGCAGCGTGAAGTATCAAGGGAAGAAGACTCGTATCAATTCTGCTGAACATCGTGGAGCAGATTTAGTGATCAAAGACAGCCGAGCCAATAAAAAAGGATGGTCATTGACTGCCAAACTTACAACGCCGATGACAAACCAGAATCCTGATGTACCAGAATACACATTGGATGGTGCGCTCAAATATGTTTACAAAAATAAGGAGATCACCTTGAATGGCGGTGCTCAGGATATTATGATACAAAATGCTAATGCTTCAACAGCAGAAACAACCTATAACATTAGTGATACGTGGTCTGAATCTGGAGATGGCTTCAAATTTGAAACCTCAGCTCAAGATGTAAAAGCATTAGGTACTTACCAAGGTGAGATTCTCTGGGAATTGGGCGATACTCCATAAGAGTAAAGGAGATTTTTAATTTATGAAAAAAATAATCAAATCTACAATCATCTCCTTTACTTTTGCGTTAACGTTGGCACTCACCTATCCACTGAATGCTGCGGCTAAAGCAAATGGAGGAGAAGTTCAAACTAATGGTGTCATCAGCTTTTATGAAGAGAGTTCTTCAACTGAAATCTCCAGTACAACAGAATCTTCTTCTATATTAGAACCATCAACAAGTGAACCAAAAGTGGTGAAACCTGTTGGTCGTTATCCAAGTACAGGTGAGATGGTGAAGACAAGTCTTGTCTTTACAGGGATTGCTTTAGTAGTGATTGGTTTACTTCTGTTTTTCTGGAAACGTAAGAAAGAGCATGAAGGGCGGGATGAATGATGGAAAAAAAATCTAAACTAATTTCGTCACTTATTTTATCGCTCGCAGTATTATCTTCATTATCATGGGGACACACTCAGGTTTATGCTGAAACGGGATCAATCAATGGTTCTGGCACCATTAAATTTGAGGGAGAATATCCTCAAAATATTGTTGACCCTGAAAAACCGGGTGAAATTGTTGATCCTGGTGAATCTCCTAAATTAGAGGGAGATTTAAGAATCGATTTTGTGCCAAGATTCGATTTTTACCAGAATAAAATTTCTAATAAAGATGAAGTCTATTACGCGAATGCCCAAAATTTCTTTGGTGCAACGAAGCCTAGAGGGAATTTTGTTCAGGTTACTGACTTGAGACAAAAGCCGACAGGTTGGACTTTACAGCTTCGTCAAGAAATGCAATTCACCAACAATGATACAAAAAATAAAGAAATCAAAGGCGCAATGCTTTCACTAGATAAATCTTGGGTGAATTCTACCAAAAACCTTATTGAGGCTCCACAGTTGTCAAAAGAAATTATTAACATAGACAATGTGGGCGCTTCATACAATTTAGCTCAAGCTAGTTCAGGACAGGGCAGTGGAACTTGGACAATTTCCTTTGGTGCATCAGAAGAAAATAATAGTAACCAAAAGAACACCTTAGAGCCAAGACTGGATAAGGAAGGGCAAGCAGTGCTTGATCCAATCTTTGATCAAAAACCTGTCTATCAAAATAGAGCAGTTTCATTATCGATACCGGGAACAGCGATAGTTGAGCCGGTACCGTACACTACGGTGTTAACTTGGATATTAGCCGAGTTGCCATAAATAACACACACACAAACACACACAATACTAGGAGGAAACACACATGAAAACAAAAACATTATGTTCAGTAGCTTTATTAGCAGTAGTAGGAGCAAGCTTATCTTTACCAGCAGCAGCAAACGCTGAAGCAAAATCACAAGCAGCAGAGGGTACAATGACTTTTACAGAAGATAACGATCCTAAAGATATAGTTGACCCGGAAGATCCAGAGAAACCAATCGTAGAACCAAAAGAACCAATCATCATTAACCCAGATCGCGGTTCATTCAGTATCGATGCTGTAACAAAATTGGATTTTGGTACTGATAAAGTTAAAGCTTTTGCAGAAAACCCTGAATATTATGCAGCAGCAATTCCAGCAAAAAATGCTGATGGCGATATCACTCGTGGAAACTTTGTTCAATTCACAGACGTACGTGGTACAGCAAACCATAAATATACAGTAAGTGCACAATTAACAAAACAATTTGAAGCGGGCGCAAATGCCGGTACTTTCTTGAAAGGTGCTACAATTGACTATTCAAATGCAGTAATCACTTCTAAAGATCCAGCGGCTCAATGGCCAGCGACTACAGTTGCAGGATTTCAATTAGCACCTGATGCAGCAGGAACAGGTACTGGAGATTCAGTTCCAGTATTAGAAAACAAAGATGCCTCAAAAGGTATCGGAACTTATACAATTGAATTTGGTCAATATGGTGACGGAACTGCTGATACAACAGCTGACTCTGTTAAATTAACTGTACCAAATACAAATATTTTATTAGCTGATACTTACACAGCTGAAATCACTTGGTCAATTGCTGAAGTATTATAATTTAAACTAAATAATAGGTTGGATTATAAATGATGCTTTAAGTAGTCATGTTTCAAATGAATGGCGAGACAGAAATTAAAAAGTATTTCTGTCTCTGCCTTTTTAAAGGGAGGGATATCGATGAATAAAAAGAATCTATTATTTTTATTAACAACAGTTATTATAGCAGTATTTCTGCCAGTCACAACCTATGCAGAAGACAGCAGTAGCGGCAACGCAACTGGCTTTACATATGAATCAATTAAACCGGACAATCAAAGAGATACAGGGGCAGGTTACTTTGATTTAAGGATGACGCCTGGTCAAAAACAAACGGTCAAAATCAAAATCAAAAATTTAGCTGCAGAAGAAATCGAAGTCTCTGTAAAACTCAATAGTACAAAAACAAATGCGAACGGAGTTGTAGAATACGGTCCAACGACAATAAAAAATGATAAGTCGCTAAAATATGATTTTGAAAAAATAGTTAAAGCACCTGAGACAGTTAAAGTACCAGCAAAAGGTGAACAGGATATTGACATAGAAATAAATATGCCAGAAGCCTCATTCGATGGAATGATTGCAGGTGGGATTCAACTTCAAAAAGTTGAAAAAGAACAGAAAAATGAACCGAAAAAAACAGGAGTTATCAACAAATATGCTTATGTTATTGGGATGATCCTTACGGAAACAGATAAAGAAATACTACCAAATTTAGAATTAAACAAAGTGTATGTTGATTTAAATAACTTTAGAAATACCTTTTTCGTCAACTTTTCTAATGTTGAAGCAGCTTATTTAGAAAACATGACAACACAAGTTCAGATCATGAAAGAGGATAGTGACGAAGTATTATATGAAACTAAACGTTCAGGTATGCGAATGGCACCCAATACATTGATCAATTTTCCAGTTAGTATGGAAGGAGATCGGATGGTAGCGGGAAATTACCGTGCGAAGATCCTTGTAACAGCTGGGGACAAAAAATGGAACTGGGATGAAAACTTTAAAATCACAGATGAGGAAGCAGATAAGTTCAATAATCAGGATGCTGGTTTAGAAGATGTTCAAACGTTCAACTGGAAATTAATCGCAGGGATTATCGGTGGGGTCGTTGTTTTAGCAGTAATTATTTTTCTAGTAATCAGAACGATCGTCAAAAAGAAACAAGCAAAAAAAAAGCTAGCAAGAAAAAAGAAGTCAAGAAAATAACTAAAACGGAGACAGTGAGGAGGTAAAGAAATGACAATATTAGATTGGTTTTTTATTATTTCTTTGTCTCTAGCCAGTATCGGTTTAGTATTCTCAGGTATTTCTTTTTATCTGATGACTCAAACGAAAAAGGCTTTGAAGAAAGTAAAAAGAACAAAAGTAAGTAAGAAAAAACGTAAACAAAAGAAATATAAAGTCAGAAAGTTGTTACAGAAAAGTAAAAAGCAGCGTAACTGGGGCACAGCCTTAATCATACTCTTTTTACTCTCTGGATTTACAGCAGGTTATTCTTTGTATTACCAAGCAATGCATTTAAGTCAGAAAGATTCTAAGGCGGTAGTTCAAGGGTACTACTTAATGGATAATCTAGAAAATGAACTGAAAACAGCAAAGGCGACAGAGAATGACGTGAAATCAGGGAAAAATATCAAGTTGCTAGCAGGACAGCTATCTAGTTATGGTATCTACAAAGCAACAATTAGAAACAGCGAGGCTGGACAAAAGAAATTGAACAAGTACTACAAATCAATGAAAGAGTTAGGGATTAATTTGTCCTCTCAACCAAACGATTTCTTTAAAAATGAGACTCTTTTGAATGAATTTGAAATGGATTTAGCCACAGTTAAGAAAAATCATGAAGAAGTTGTTCACTACTTTAATATTAATAAAAATGCGTTGGTAAATAAAAAATAGCCTGGTGATTTTATGGAAAAAACAACTCATAAAAAAGAGAATAGAGATGTTAAGAAGAAGTCAGGGCAAAAAAAATCAGTCAAAGTACCCCAAAGAATTTCTAAAAAAGCACAGAAGAACCAAAGGAACACTAGACCGAATAACCATAGGAAAAAGAAAGTAACGAAACGAAAAAAAAGATTTAAAAAATTAACTATTCTTTTTTTTGAAATAGTGTTAACTCTGATTGTGACACTGAGCATTTTATATATTACTTCTCTTTTTACATTCACTTTTGCAAGGGTAGAAGGTTATTCGATGAGTGAGACGTTAGAAGATGGCGATGTTGTTATAGTCAATAAAATGGCCCAAATAAAGCGGTTTGATCTTGTTTATATCAAGGTGCCAAATTCAAAGGATAAATCTGTCCGTCGAATTATCGGGTGTCCAGGTGATAGTTTATACTATAAAAATGGACAGCTCTTTATTGATGAACAAGAAAAAGACGAAAGCTTTATTGCAGATTATAAAAGACAATTTGAACAAGATGGAATGATTTATACAGAAGATTTTACATTAAAAGCATTGACTGGTGATCCAACTATTCCTAAAGGAAAGTACCTTGTTTTAGGAGACAACCGTCCTTATGCCACCGACAGTCGCTATTACAAATTAGTGGATGAAAAAGAGCTTATCGGAAAAGTGGAAATGAGGGTTTTACCGTTGCATAAGATTCAGAAAGTTAAATAACTTATAAGGAAACAAGGACCTGAAATACGCCTTGTAGTATGCATCATCGAATCACTTCGTTCTTCGTAAGATATGAAAATCTGATTGGGGTTTAATATGGTTGCTTTTTTTTACCATCGTTTATTTGGATTTTAAGGGGCTGGGATCTAACTCGAAGAGTTTTGTCCCAGCCTTATGTTTTTTAGTAAAAAAATAAAGTCAGTTAAAAAACGAGTTTTTTATAATGATATCTGTTATAATTGAAACGTTACAAGTTCCCGAAAGGATTTGTTTAGAGCTGTATAAAAGTATATGTAATGCTTTGATTGCTTGACAAAGATGCCTTGTAACCGAATATGATTAGGGGGAATACATTATGACAGAGAGACATTTATTTACATCAGAATCTGTTTCAGAAGGACATCCGGATAAGGTTGCTGACCAAGTGAGTGATGCAATACTAGATGCGATTTTAGAACAAGATCCTAAAGCCCGTGTGGCATGCGAAACAAGCGTTACAACTGGGTTAGTTTTAGTTTTTGGAGAGATTTCTACTACAGCTTATGTAGATATTCAAAAAGTCGTTCGTCAAACACTGAAAGATATTGGCTATACTCGAGCTAAATATGGTTTTGATGGAGACACTGTTGCAGTTCTGGTTGCAATTGATGAGCAATCGCCAGATATTGCACAAGGTGTAGATGATGCGCTAGAAACACGTGGTGACAAAGATACTAAAGATGATATTGGTGCTGGAGATCAAGGATTGATGTTTGGTTTTGCAGTAGATGAGACACCAGAACTAATGCCTTTACCGATTTCGTTAAGTCACAAACTTGTGCGCCGTTTAGCACAATTGCGTAAAGAAGAAAAACTTCCTTATTTACGCCCAGATGCAAAATCGCAAGTCACAGTGGAATACGATGAAAATGGTAAACCACAACGTGTAGATACCGTCGTGATCAGTACACAACATGATGAAGAAGCTACGCTGGAGCAGATTCAAGCAGACGTAAAAAAATTCGTTATTGAAGAAGTGATCCCAGCAGATTTATTAGATGAAGAAACAAAATACTTTATTAATCCGACAGGTCGCTTTGTTATTGGTGGACCACAAGGTGATGCTGGTTTGACCGGACGTAAAATAATTGTCGATACTTACGGAGGTTATGCTCGCCACGGTGGCGGTGCCTTTTCAGGTAAAGACGCGACAAAAGTCGATCGTTCTGCAAGCTATGCCGCTCGATACATTGCTAAAAATATCGTTGCAGCTGGTTTAGCTGGAAAAGTTGAAGTACAATTGGCTTATGCGATTGGTGTAGCACACCCCGTATCGATTTCAATCAATACTTTCGGGACAAGTAATGTACCAGAAAGCAAATTGATTAAAGCCGTTAGAGAAAACTTTGACCTGCGTCCAGCAGGAATAATTGAAATGCTTGATCTACGCCGTCCAATCTACAAGCAAACGGCAGCATATGGTCATTTTGGTCGTACAGACATTGAACTACCTTGGGAGCAGACGGATAAAGTCGATGCAATCAAGAAAAGCTTGATGGAGTAAACGAGGCGGCGCTACTAATGAAAATTAGTGGCGCCGTTTTGCTGCAAATCACTGCGACTGCTGCGCAGTGCAGAGCAGATGATGAGCAGTACTAGGCGACCAAAGGGAGCGTAGTTACCTTACTAGTGAATCACCAAACGCTGTAATCCCGAATAACCAATAGCAGTCAGCAACAGAAGTGCTTGTAACCACCAAACGCCATAAATAAAAAAACAAATAGAAGTCAACTAGCCATAAAACCATGAAGTAAGTAGCAACAAATCTAAAAACGCTAATAATAATGTAAAGCCTCACAATCGTACTAACAAAACTCTGTAAATGAATTTATAAGTAACTTTATTAAACAAAAAATATCAAAAAGGATGGAGATACATGGAAAGAAAAACAAACGTCAAACTTGTAACAATCAGCGTTTTCGTTGCAACGTTTATGACAGCAATCGAAGGAACGATCGTTTCAACAGCGATGCCAACGATCGTAGGATCACTGCACGGCATGGAAATTATGAACTGGGTCTTTTCTATTTACTTATTAACCAATGCAATGTTAACACCGATTTACGGAAAGCTAGCAGATAAAATTGGGCGTAAACCGATATTCATGATTGGAATTATTATTTTTATTATCGGTTCGTCACTTTGCGGCTTAGCACAAAATATGATTACCTTGATTATTGCTCGAGCAATTCAAGGAATCGGGGCAGGGGCAATAATGCCAGTTGCTTTGACGATTTTGGCTGATATCTATTCAATTGACAAGCGTGCAAAAATGTTAGGTCTGAATAGTGCAGCTTGGGGAATTGCCAGTATTTTTGGTCCGCTTGCAGGTGGATTTATTGTAGATACAGTTGGTTGGCATTGGATTTTCTTCATTAATGTACCGATAGGACTTGTCTTGATGGGCTTGATTGCTTATTTTTTAGTGGAGCCGAAAAGAGAGAAATCTAAAGTACCAATGGATATTTTAGGTAGTGTTCAGCTGATGTTCGTTTTATTAACGCTATTATTAGGATTCCAATTAATTGGTGATGGCGGTTTTAGTTTAAAAGTGTTCCTGTGTTTGGGGGCATCTGTTTTATTCTTCATTGGATTTATCTTTGTGGAAAAAAGAGCCAAAGATCCTGTTATCGATTTGATGCTATTTAAAAATTCCACGTTTGTGATCGTTAATATCGTAGCAGCTTTGATCAGCGGTTTTTTGATGGGTGTGGAAGTATATATTCCAATGTGGATGCAAGGCGTTTTAGGTAAAAGCGCAGGAATTGGTGGCTTGGTATTAGCACCAATGTCGATTTTATGGATGGTAGGATCGTTTATTGCCAGTAATTTAATGGAGAAACATACAACCAAAAGAGTGCTGACTATTGGCTTGAGTATTACTTTGTTAGGTGGTATTTTCTTAGTGTTGGTTCCAGCGACCATTTCATTTGTCTGGTTCTTCGCAATTTCTTCTGTTTTAGGAGTTGGCTTTGGGATTACGATCACAACAACAACTGTGACTGCTCAAAGTAGTGTGGATCCATCTGAGATGGGTGTTGCAACGTCATTTAACACATTGGCTAGAACCATCGGACAAACGTTGATGGTGTCGATTTTTGGGGTTATTATTAATGCAGTGACAACTTCAGAACTGGCGAAAAGTTCGTTAAAAGTCGATCCTGATGTGATGAATCAACTTGTTAATCCACATACGGCGAACACGATTTCAGCAGATTTATTAAAACCTTTGCGTGGTATGCTGTATGCAGGTCTTCATAATGTGTATGTAGTTGGAATTGGATTGATCATTGCTGCGATTATTTTAAATGTAAGTGTTAAAAAGAAAATAGCTAAGTAGAGGAGTTACTTTTTCTTTAGAAAAAAAGACCATATAATGCGTAATTTTGACATAAAAAGTTCATAGTTACTTTGTATGATTTAGCTATACCAAAAGCAAACAACTTTTAGCACAATTATTTTTCATTTTTAACTCCTCCTCTGCTCGTTCTTCTAAGAAGAACGAGTATTTTTTTAGTCAAAAAATACTCAAATTAATGCTACAATAAAAGAAAACAAAAAATGAGGGATGTTGAATGGCTTTTCTACAAGCAAATATTTATTCAAACGTATTAGAAATGGAAGTATCAATGAATGTTATCTTGCCTCAAAAAACGGAGAAAAAAATCGGTTCAGCGACAAAAGGAAATTCTACTGATGTCCCTGTTATGTATCTGCTTCATGGGATGGGTGGAAATCATAGTGTGTGGGAACGCCGGACATCAATAGAACGTTATGTTTCAGATTTAGGTTTGGCTGTGATCATGCCATCTACAGATCTTGGTTGGTACACGGATACAACTTATGAAATGAATTACTGGACGTTTATTTCGGAAGAACTGCCGGCTATCTGTCAGGAATTATTTCCCCAAATAACAACGAAAAGAGAAAAAACGTTTGCTGTAGGACTCTCAATGGGCGGATATGGTGCTCTAAAATTGGGACTAACTAAACCTGAAAACTTTGGTGCTGTGGCTTCCTTATCAGGTGCTGTGAATCTTGCTGACAGAATAGAAGATTTGTTAGCGGTCAAAGGGAGAAAGTTTTGGGAAGGAATTTTTGGTCCGTTAGAAAAGGTTCAAGGATCGATTAATGATCCCATGTTTTTACTAGATCAGTTAGCTGCAAGTGGTAAAAAAGTACCGAATATTTTTCTTTGCTGCGGTGAAGAGGATCTACTTTTACATGGAAATAAAAAAATGGCGGAAGCACTGACAGCTCATAATATCGAGTATACATTTGAAACAGGTCCTGGTAACCATGATTGGATTTTTTGGGATGCTTGGATTCAACGGGTGCTAGAGTGGCTACCTTTAGGGAAATAAATAAAAAATAGGCCGAGACAAAAGCGTTTAGCTCCGAGAAATAAGAGGGAATTCACGAAAATTGCTTTTCAAATTTTTGTGAATTTCAGCTTATTTCCGAAGGAGCTGCTTTTTTCTCGCCGTTTATTCGGATTTAGAGCGCGAAACAAAACTGTTTTTTAGTTTTGTTCCACGCTCTTTCTTACGATTAGATGAATGTATCTAACCCATTCAAAAACACTCGCAATGTTTTCATAAAAAAATCTTTTTGCTTTTCTTTTTGCCGATATTGAATACTTTCGCTGATATTATTCAGCTCATGTTCTTGAACATATTGTTTCATCAAGATAATTTGCTTTTTCAAATAGTCGTCGCCAGCCATGACTTTATTATATAATTTCTTCTCCTCGGCAGAATCCATCAGCATGCCAAATAGTAAATGCTGTAAAGAGGTGATTGTCATATAACTTAATTCGATGGAAAATCCAGCTTTATTAAGAATACCTAGAATGGCATCGAGATTTCTTAAACGAGAGGGGTATGAAGGAATTGTTTGAATTTCGATTTCAATAGCGCAAGGATATTGTTGATACAATTCATAGTAATTTTCCATATAAGCATATAGTGTTTCTTTCCAGTTTTCTTTCGGTTTTGGTGGTATAAAATGATTCTCTATCTCTTCGGCCATACTTTGAAGTAGCGCCTGTTTATTTTCTACATGCCAATAAATCGCAGGAGCTTGAATCCCAAGTTTTTGAGCGACTTTACGCATGGATAATTTTTCTAATTCAGGATTTTCACTTAATAATTGAAATGCTGCATGAACGATTTTTTCTTTTGATAATTTTTCTTCCAAATTTCTCATCCTTTTATCTAAAAATATAAGCTAACTTCTTGAATTTCATTTCTAAAAATGGTAAATTGTTATGCGGCCTAATTTTACAGTGTTAAGTTTGTGAAGTCAATGATGACAGCGCATCTAACATTACCACATAATAACATTAAATGATCGTTGAAAGTTGCACAACGAATCGGACAAGGCTAGTTTTACAAAGAAAGTTGGGATACAAGTGAGTATTATTATGGAACATGTAAAAAAGTACAAGCTGGAAGTTACCATAGCATTGATTACCGTTATTGTCATGGTCATGTCAGCGTTATGGCAGCCTAAACTATTACAAAAAGTGTTAGAAGCAATTATTAAAGATGATAAGAGTCAAATGAAAGAGCTTGGGTTATATTTAATTGGAATCGCAGGTCTAGGCTTGATCGCTGGTGTTTTCAATACGATTTATTCTGCAAAAGTTGCACAAGGTGTAAGTGCAGATATTCGTGAAGCAACATTTCGTAAGATCCAGACATTCTCATTTGGAAATATCGAAGAGTTTTCAGCGGGGAATTTAGTTGTTCGTTTAACAAATGATGTGACTCAAATTCAAAACGTGATCATGATCGCACTACAGTCATTATTTAGAATCCCGATTCTGTTTATCGGTAGTTTTATTCTAGCGATGATGACACTACCGCAATTATGGTGGGTGATTGTTTTACTAGTCATTGCAGTGTTCATTATCACAGCATTATCATTTTCTCAAATGGGCAAACATTTTATGATCATTCAAACATTGATCGATAAAGTAAATGGCTTAGCAAAAGAAAATCTTTTAGGGATTCGTGTAGTTAAATCTTTTGTACAAGAGAAAAATGAGTTAAATCGCTTCACCAAAGTCAGTGAAGAATTGACGAAACATAACTTAATCGTGGGTACGCTTTTTTCAGTAATGATTCCATCTTTTATGTTGGCAGCTAATCTAGCGGTCGTAGGATCGATTTTCCTAGTTAGTAACTTAGTCAAAGACGATCCAACCGTTATTGGCAGTATAGCGTCATTTATGAGTTACTTAATGCAAATCATGATGGCAATCATTATCGGTGGAATGATGATGATGATGACTTCTCGTGCAGCTGTTTCAATCAAACGGATCAAAGAAGTCATGGATACAGTACCAGCACTTACGTATAAAGATGTACCAGAACAAAATTTAGATGGCAGTGTAGTTTTTGAACATGTTAGTTTCCGTTATCCAGGAGATGATTCAGATACATTGAAAGATATTTCATTTTCTATAAAACCTGGTGAGATGGTCGGAATCGTAGGCGCTACTGGTGCAGGTAAATCAACCTTAGCTCAGTTGATTCCTAGATTATTTGATCCTTCTGAGGGGAAAGTAGAAGTCGGTGGTATCAATTTGAAAGAAGTCAATGAACACAGTTTACGTAAAGCTGTATCTTTCGTGTTACAAAAAGCGATTCTTTTCTCTGGCACGATTTCACAAAATCTGCGCCAAGGAAAAAGAGATGCCAGTGAATCTGATATGTCGCGGGCAACTGAGATTGCACAAGCAAAAGAATTCATCGAGAAGTTATCGTTACAATATGAAGCGCCAGTTGCTGAACGAAGTAATAACTTTTCGGGAGGACAAAAACAACGTTTATCTATTTCACGAGGTGTGATCGGAGATCCTAAGATCTTGATTTTAGACGACAGTACAAGTGCGTTAGATGCTCGTTCAGAACGGTTAGTTAGAGAAGCATTAGATAAAGATTTAAAAGAAACAACGACGATCGTGATTGCACAGAAGATTTCTTCAGTTGTTCACGCAGATCGTATTTTGGTTTTAGATAAAGGCCAATTAGTGGGTGAGGGAACGCATGAAGAATTAGCGAAAACAAACCCAATCTATCAAGAAATCTACGAAACACAAAAAGGAAAGGATGAAAATAATGACTGATTTAATAAGAGCTAGTAAATTCTTTTTTCATTATTTAAAGCGGTATAAACTTTCCTTCTTGTTTATCTTTGTGACAATTGTTATTGCAACCTATTTACAAGTTAAAGCACCTCAATTTGTTGGGGAAGCGATTCAAGAATTAGCCAATTATGTGGGTGCTTTGATGCAAGGAACAGATGATAAAAGCAAATTTATTGATATTATCTGGAAGTTATTGATTTTTTATGTGCTGACAAGTGCAGCAAATTTTATTTACAGCATACTATTTACTCAAGTTGTTGGAAAATCAACAAACCGGATGCGTATTGGATTATTCAATAAATTAGAAAAATTAACGATTCGTTTCTTTGACTCTCATCAAGATGGAGAAATTTTAAGTCGTTTTACTAGTGATTTGGATAATATTCAAAATAGTTTGAATCAAGCATTGCTTCAAGTTTTGACGAATGCTGCATTGTTTGTAGGAATTTTGATTGTGATGTTCCGTCAAAATGTTCAATTAGCCTGGGCGACGATTGCTTCTACACCTGTAGCGATCTTGATTGCTGTAGTTGTGATCAGCAAGGCACGAAAATATGTTGATATCCAACAAGATGAAGTCGGTAAATTAAACGGCTATATGGATGAAAAGATTAGTGGACAACGTGTGATCATCACAAATGGTTTACAAGAAGAAACAATCGATGGATTTTTAGAACATAATGAAACAGTGCGTAAGGCAACCTTTAAAGGTCAAGTATATTCTGGTCTACTATTCCCAATGATGCAGGGGATGTCCCTTGTAAATACCGCTATTGTGATTTTCTTTGGTGGTTGGTTAGCGCTAAATGGTGACTTGGAAAAAACAGTTGCTTTAGGTTTAGTAGTAACATTTGTTCAGTATTCACAACAATATTATCAACCGTTGATGCAAATTTCTTCTGGATACAGCATGATCCAGTTAGCAATCACAGGAGCTCGTCGTTTGAATGAAATGTTTGATGAGCCGGATGAAATTAATCCAAAAGATGGAAAAGAAATCGATGGCGTCAATGAATCAGTTTCCTTGAACCATGTTGATTTTGGTTATGATCCAGAAGTTCCGATCTTAAAAGATGTTACAATTAACGTTAAAAAAGGTGAAATGGTCGCTTTAGTTGGACCAACTGGCTCAGGTAAAACAACGATCATGAATTTATTGAATCGTTTTTATGATGTAAATAACGGTTCAGTTACCTTTGACGGAACAGATATTCGTGAGATCGATTTAAGTAGTTTACGCTCTCATGTGGGGATTGTATTGCAAGATTCAGTCTTATTTTCTGGAACGATTCGAGCAAATATTGCGTTTGGTAATCCGGATGCTTCAAATGAGGAAATCATAAATGCAGCTAAACAAGCGAATATCCATGAGTTTATCATGGAGTTAGAAAACGGCTATGATACAGAAATCACTGAAGAAAATAATGTTTTTAGTACAGGTCAAAAACAATTGATCAGTATTGCTAGAACCATCATTACGAATCCTTCATTATTGATTTTGGATGAGGCAACTAGTAACGTAGATACGGTGACAGAAGCCAAAATCCAAAAAGCAATGGATGAAGCAATCAAAGGCAGAACGAGCTTTGTGATTGCGCATCGCTTAAAAACAATTTTAAATGCAGATCGTATCGTCGTTCTAAGAAATGGTGAAGTGATCGAAGAAGGAAGCCATCATGAATTATTGAAACAAGAAGGTTTTTATTCGGAATTGTATCATAATCAATTTGTGTTTGAATAAAATAGTTAAGTGGTTTATTTTCTTTAAGAAAGCTTGAAAAAACAAGGTGATTCTTTTTTTGTAGGAGAATCACCTTGTTTTTCTATTTAGATTGTTAAGATAGATTTATTTTTTCTCAATACAAAATAAAATTGGTGGGTTATTTTTCTGATTGATAAACTGATAAGTCAATACGCTATAGGTTTCTTGCGGTAGCTCTTGGCAATAATTTTGTACAAGGGTTAATTCCATTTCACCACCAAGATGCCCATAATAAACGACTATAATAATTCGACCTTTGGGTGCTAAACGAGGAAGCAAGGCATCTAGAGCCTTTTTTGTTGTATCTGGTTTTGTGATAATTTGCTTATCACTTTTAGGAAGATAGCCTAAATTAAAAATAGCAGCAGTTAGTTGTGTTTTTTCTGGAATGGTTCGATTAATCGTTTCATGCCCTTTATGAACTAAAGACACGTGATCCGTTAAGCCTAGTTCTGTGAGTTTTTTTTCAGTATTTATCAGAGCTTGTTCTTGAATATCAAAAGCATAAACCAAACCAGTTGATCCAACAAGATCAGCTAGGAAAGCTGTATCGTTACCGTTTCCCATCGTAGCATCAACAACAGTATCTCCTTTTTGAATAACTTCTTTTAAAAGAGTGTGACTAAAACGAAGTGCGGTCTGTAACATTAATGCAGGACCTCCTTAGCCATACGAACATTCTGGCATCCTTGAAAACTATTCCGACGTTTCATTTCATCATCGATCGCATTTAATACTTCCCATTTTTTTAAACTCCACATAGGACCAACCAAAGTATCTGTTGGAGCATCACCAGTTAGGCGATGGATTACGATTTCTGGTGGAATCATTTCCAGTTGGTCACAAATAACATGGACATAGTTTTCACGTGTCATCAATTGCAAGCGTCCTTCGTGATAATCTCTTAACATCCGTGTATTTGTCATTAAGTGAAGTAGATGCAATTTGATTCCTTGAATATCAGAATCAAGAATTGTTCGGCGAACATTTTCTCTCATCATCTCTAAACTTTCACCAGGCAAGCCATTGATCAGATGCGTACAGACGCGAATATTGTGTTTTCGTAATTTTGCTACACCATCCAGATAAGTTTGGTAATCATGTGCTCTGTTGATTGTATTACTGGTATTCTCATAGGTAGTCTGTAAGCCTAATTCTACCCATAAATAATAGCGCTGGTTCAGTTCTGCTAAATACTCAACAACATCATCAGGCAGACAATCTGGGCGAGTACCAATCGAAATGCCGACAACGCCTTTTTCATTGACCACTTGCTCAAAACGATGTCGAATCACTTCAACAGGCGCGTGAGTATTTGTGAAATTTTGAAAATAGACGATATATTGGTCGACATTCGGCCACTTTTTGTGCATCATCTGAACTTCTTTTTGAAATTGAATGGGTAAAGGATCTTTAGGCGCTACGATCATATCGCCTGATCCTGAAACACTACAAAAAGTACAACCGCCCTTAGCTACCGTTCCATCTCGATTAGGACAATCAAAGCCACCATCTAAAGGGACTTTAAAAATTTTACCGCCAAATTGTTCGCGTAAGGCATAATTCCATGTATGATAACGTTTATTAGGATCTTCCGTATATAAAAATTTAGACATCGTTCTTCTTCTTTCTATTGTTGTTTACTTTTAAAGCGCCAGACAAAGCGTTTTTCTAAATAAATCGGGTAGGTCATCAATAACCAAGCTAAACCAAAACAAAAACCACCTAAAACATCACTAGGGAAATGAACACCAACGTAAATCCGGCTGATACCGATCAGAAAAATACCTAAACCTAAGATACTTTGTAAAAATAAACAAAGGTTTTTTTGCTTAATAAATTGTGGTAGCAATAAAATGATCGTTCCATATAACAGAACGCTTCCAGTTGAATGTCCACTAGGAAAACTATAGCTATGCTCAGTTACTAAATGATTTAGGGCCGGACGCGGGCGCATAAATAATAGCTTGATCAATGGGTTTGCGATGCCAGCGATCAATGCTGTATTGATTAAAAGCCAGAGAGTTTCAGCATAATATTTTCCTCTAAATAGTATAAACGCAGTGGCTAAAGTCAAAAGCCCAATGGTCAATGGATCAGCAAACTTTGTATACCAAATAAAAAATTGGTTCGCTGAAGGATATGGTGTTCGTACGATTGTTGTGATTGTTTGATCGAAACCTTTTAACCAACCAGAATAAAAACGCACTACATAGCCTAAAAACATAAAGACAACTAAAAAGCAGCTACCAGCAAATTGATAATATAATTTATTTTTCATGAAATATCCTTTCCAGATTAGATAAAGTTTATTATAACATCAAATAATTAAGAACACATCTGAGAATCACAAAAAAAGAAGCCTATACGAAAACTTTAAAAGTTCAAGTATAGGCTTTGAATTCAATAGAATGTTACCCCTCATCTCCATCTTGATAATCAGATGGACCTTCAACTGAAATATCTCCAGAATTTGTTTCCAAAGTGAGTGTTTTTGTACCTTTTCCTCGTTTGTAGGAAGTTCGCTCTTTTCCGAAAATCGTACTATCGCCCAACTTAGTTTTTGTTTTGATCATTACATCATATAAGATTTCTTCTGTGTGTAGATCAATACTTCCTTGTTGGGATTCAACGAGTAATTTTTGGGGAATTTCTGTTCCATATAACGAAAAATCACCATTGGTACTTTTAACTTTGACTTCGCCTTTAAGATCAGTTACCTGGATCTCACCATTTGTTGTCTCGATTGTAGCAATTCCTTTGACACTATTTATATAAATATCTCCAGAAGTACTAGCAGCAGACCAAGTAGATGCAGCAAAATCATTTAGTTGAATTTCGCCGTTTGTAGTTTTGAATGAAGCATCATCTGTTCGGACATCGGTATGAACATTAAGATTACCATTCGTTGTTTCGATTGTTAATTTTTCTGAATTACTATCACTAAGGTTGATATCCCCATTACTCATTGAGATGGATAAATCCTTTGTTCGAGTGTTTGAAAGATAGATTGCTCCGTTGGCTTTTCCGTCGATGACTATGCGTTCAGTATCATCAGGAATCGTTAAGGTTACAGCAGAACCACGATCGAAAATATCAAATTTTAATCCGTTTGACTCTTTCTTTTTTTTGCTACTATTTGCTGAAACAGTCAGTTGATTATTTTTTTCTTTAACGTCTAAGGAACTGTTAAGTGAAACAGGTACAGAACTTCGAGTGTTCATTGTGATTTTATTTGAATTTTCAGTGAGAATATAAAAATCTGCGTTGCCTGAAAGATCAAGATGAATTTCTTTTGTATTTTGTTTGTTTTTTATCTCATATGTTTGCGTTTTTGTGTCGGTCATAGAATTTTCAGCGCGTCTGAAATAGACAGCACTGCCGATTCCGCCGATGATCATGGCTAAAACCCCAATGGTTAGAAAAAAAGCAGTTGTCTTTTTCATGCTAAATCTCCCCTCTCAAAACGCGAATATTCCATTGTAAATAACGTTTGAATACTTTTCCAAAAAATTTTGTTAGCGGCGTTAGAATCAGCAAGCCAATAACACCCGCACCAGAAAGAAAAATACTGAGGAACAACTGGAACATCGTCCCGTCATTAAAGCCAGCAGAGACTGAAATTCCGCCTAAAACCGGTGAAAGTAAGAAAACAACCGCCACTAACCAACAAGAAAATAAAACCATAACAAATGCAAAAATAAGCCAAAACATCAAAAGAAAATTAAAAGAAAGAACACCAGCAATCTGACAAAATCGTGTAAATCCATTGTGTTGAGGACGTTCGTAAGAATGGTAAGTCTGCTCATAAGGGTGCTCAGGTACTTCTTCGTAGTAATAGTCTTTGTTTGCAACAGGCTCAATTTCTTGCCAACCATCACGCTCAAGTTTTTTTTCAGGGACAGTGATGTCAAATTCTTGTAAGATTTCTTCGGCGATGCCTCTTGGTTTTCCTAAACTTTTAGCGATCTCCTCTTCGGTTTCACCGACAGCTAAACGTTCTTCAAAGATTGCCTCATATTTATTCAAGATAAACACTTGCTGTTGGGCAGTTAAAGGTTTTAAATAGATCTTTAATTCGATTAAAAAGTGTTCCTTATTCATCTTGTTCCCCCATCTCATTTTCAAATCCGTTACTTCTTCTCAACTATAATTTTTTTTGGGTGTAATAACAAGCCTTTAATTAAAAAATCAGCCTAAGGTAAAGAGAGTAATCAGTCTTGAGACCTAGTCTCGTTGAAAATGAGGTATGATGATTGTGATAAAATCAAAAAGAAAGAAAAAAATTACATTTTTGTTTTAATAACTAATGAAGAAAAATCGAAAAATATTTCTATTTTCTTTAAAAAAGGGTATACTATAAATCAAAGAATACTTTTTTAGAAAATTCGGAGGATATATTATGGAGAAGTACAAAATATCAAGAAAAGAGCGGAGAAAAGCTGAACAGAATAAGATGACTTCTGATCAGCTAAAAAAAGGAACCACTATGCTTAGCTCTGCGATTGTTGTCTCATCAATTGCTGCACCTATTGTCGCGCCAAAAATTGCTGAAGCGTCTGAAGATAAAATTCCAAGTGAACAAGTAAGTTACTCAGATACCAACACACATACAGAAGTCGTTCAAACACAAACAACGGCGACTGATTCAAACAATTCGATGACACAAGACACTCAGTCAACAGCACCTGAGACATCTTCAAGCGAAGAAACGTCTGAAACACAAGAATCATCAGAATTAAATACATCAGAAACAGCACAAAGTACTGAGGTAACCGAATCTACAGAAGAATCAACTGAAGCGACTGATTCATCCTCCACTGAAACGGAAGAACCAAAAACTCCAGACCTTTCGATGCGTGCAGCTTTTTCTGCGCAATCTAGAAGTGTCAGCCCAAGTACCTTTATCGCTGAAATAGCCGGACACGCTCAATCTGTGGCTGCAGCGAACGATCTTTATGCTTCTGTAATGATGGCTCAAGCAATCCTGGAAAGTGACTGGGGGAAAAGCACATTAGCAGCAGCTCCAAACCATAATTTATTTGGAATTAAAGGAAGTTATCAAGGGCAATCTGTTACGATGAAGACGTGGGAAGTTATTAATGGTCAGTGGATTCAAGTAAACGCTGCTTTTAGAAAATACCCATCTTTTTCAGAGTCATTTGGGGACAATGCCTATGTTTTAAGAAATACTTCATTTCAAGCAGGAGTATATTATTATTCAGGCGCATGGAAGAGCAATACAAACTCTTACAGAGATGCAACAGCTTGGTTAACAGGTCGTTACGCGACAGATCCTAGTTATAATACTAAATTGAATAATATTATTACAACATACAATCTAACTCAATATGACTCACCTTCATCTGGAGGCGGTAATACAGGCGGTAATACCGGAGAAGGAAACACTGGTGGTAATACAGGGGGAAATAACGGTGGGAACACAGGAGGCGAAACAAGTGGTCAAGATGTGATTCACACCGTAAAAGCTGGCGATAGCTTATGGGCGTTATCTGCAAAATATGGCACCTCGATCGCTAACATCAAAAATTGGAATAAGCTTTCTGGTGATGTTATCTATGTAGGCCAAAAATTGATTGTGAAAAAAGGATCTGGCAATACTGGTGGAGGTAACACTGGAGGAAATACTGGTGGCTCAACAGGAAATACCGGCGGTTCTGGTAATGCAGGAACAACAAATTCTTATTACACAGTAAAATCGGGTGATTCGCTATGGGCAATAGCCAATGCAAATGGCATAAGTATTGCGAATTTACGTCAATGGAATAATTTAAATGGCGATATCATTTATCCAGGCCAAAAATTAATCGTGAAAAAAGGATCTGGCAATACTGGTGGAGGCAGCGCTGGAGGAAATACTGGCGGCTCAACAGGAAATACCGGCGGTTCTGGTAATGCAGGAACAACAAATTCTTATTACACAGTAAAATCAGGTGATTCACTATGGGCAATAGCCAATGCAAATGGCATAAGTATTGCGAATTTACGTCAATGGAATAATCTAAATAGCGATATCATTTATCCAGGTCAAAAACTGATCGTGAAAAAAGGATCTGGGACTACTGGTGGAGGCAACACAGGAGGTAATACCGGCGGCTCAACAGGAAATACCGGTGGTTCAAATACTGGATCAACCAGTAGTTCTTACACAGTAAAATCAGGTGACTCATTATGGGCGATTGCCAATGCAAATGGTATAAGCGTTGCAAATCTACGTCAATGGAACAATTTAAGTGGAGATATTATTTATCCAGGTCAAAAATTGATTGTGAAAAAAGGCCAAGGCGGCTCGTCAGGTTCTAGTAGTTCAACTGGTAATCAAGGTGGCAGTCAAACCGCGGGCTTACATACTGTGAAAAGCGGAGATACACTATGGGGACTTTCTCAAAAATATGGATCAAGCGTTCAAAAAATCAAACAAATGAACGGTTTATCTGGCGATATCATCTATATTGGTCAAAAGTTGAAAGTTAAATAAAACAATTGAAATTGACTGAAATATTTGGTAGTATGATAGCACATGACAGATATCTAAACAGTGAAGAGGAATAGTAGAAAGAACCATGTTTTAGAGAGCGTATGGTTGGTGAAAATACGCACAGAAGCTTTCGAACTCGCCTTTGAGTTATTTTACTGAATGAGTGCAGAATTGCTCTTTGAGCTTTTTCTGATACAGATGGATGACGAATAGTAATTCGATGATTCTCTAAACTTTACTAAGTAAGATCGGTGACGACCGTTAGCGCGTTGAGGCTTGTAATAATACAAGTAAATTTAGGTGGTACCACGTTGTAGATCACACGTCCTATAGGAATATTTTCCTGTAGGACTTTTTGTTGTTCATCACTACACTTCATTTTGATCTAATCAATTTCTAAGAGCTAATGCCCTAAAAATTGAGGATTTACGACGGGCTATGCCAGCACAGATGAAGAAAGACACAAGGTATAAAAAGGTATCAAACGAGTGAATCAATACCAAGTAAACATTCAACAAAGCGATTCTAAGAGAATGCAGAACCAGCGTCATCAAACATTATTAATAAAAATGCTACTTAAAATAGGAGGAAACAAACGTGAGTTACGATCATAAAGTAATTGAGAAAAAATGGCAAAAATATTGGGCTAAGCATAATAGTTTCACTACCCACGATGATGTTAGTAAAGAAAAATTTTATGCCCTAGATATGTTCCCTTATCCATCTGGGCAAGGTCTTCATGTTGGACATCCTGAAGGTTATACAGCAACAGATATTTTGTCTCGAATGAAAAGAAGCCAGGGATATAGTGTTTTACATCCAATGGGATGGGATGCTTTTGGTTTGCCAGCAGAACAATATGCTCTAGATACTGGTAATGATCCAGCTGAATTTACGAAAAAAAATATTGAAACATTTAAACGTCAAATCAATTCATTAGGATTCAGTTATGATTGGAATCGTGAAATTAATACGACAGATCCTGACTACTATAAATGGACCCAATGGATTTTCACAAAACTGTATGAACATGGTTTGGCTTATGAAGCAGAAGTAGCAGTCAACTGGGTGCCAGAGCTTGGAACAGTAATTTCAAATGAAGAAGTTATTGATGGAAAAAGTGAACGAGGCGGTTATGATGTTGTCAGAAAACCAATGCGTCAATGGATGCTGAAAATCACAGCGTATGCAGATCGCTTACTAGATGATTTAGATTTAGTTGATTGGCCAGAAAGTATTAAAGACATGCAGCGCAATTGGATTGGGCGTTCTGAAGGTGCCAATGTCACGTTTAAAGTAGCGGGGACAAAAGAGGAATTTACAGTATTTACGACTCGTCCAGATACATTATTTGGTGCAACTTATACCGTTTTAGCACCTGAATTAGAATTGGTGAAAAAAATTACTACACCTGAACAAAAAGAAGCTGTAGAAGCTTATATAGAAGCTGCTTCTAAAAAATCTGATTTAAATCGGACAGATTTAGCCAAAGAAAAAACTGGTGTCTTCACAGGTGCTTATGCAATCAATCCAGTTAATGGGGCTGAAATTCCAATCTGGATCGCAGATTATGTTTTAGCCTCTTATGGAACTGGCGCAATTATGGCTGTTCCTGCTCATGATGAGCGTGATTATGAATTCGCAAAAGCATTCAATATCGATATCATTCCAGTATTAGCAGGAGGGAATATCGAAGAAGCACCATTCACAGGCGATGGAGCACACATCAATTCTGAGTTTTTAGACGGTATGAATAAAGAAGAAGCAATAGCTAAAATAAATGAATGGCTAGAAGAAAATAAAGTAGGGAAAAAAGAAGTTAGCTATCGCTTACGTGATTGGTTGTTTTCTCGTCAACGATACTGGGGTGAGCCAATTCCTGTAATCCATTGGGAAGATGGGACAACAACAACTGTTCCAGAATCTGAATTACCTTTAAGATTGCCAAAAACAGATGATATCAAACCAAGTGGAACAGGAGAATCACCACTTGCGAATATTACTGAGTGGATCAATGTAGTCGATCCTGAAACAGGTAAAAAAGGCAAACGCGAAACCAACACGATGCCGCAATGGGCGGGAAGCTCATGGTATCATTTACGTTATATCGATCCACATAACAAAAATGAAATTGCTAATTATGAAAAACTAGAACGCTGGTTGCCAGTAGATATTTATATTGGTGGAGCGGAACATGCCGTACTTCACTTGTTATATGCACGTTTCTGGCATAAATTCTTATATGATATTGGTGTTGTACCAACAAAAGAACCATATCAAAAACTCTATAACCAAGGCATGATCTTAGGTCAAAGTTTCCGTGATAGTCGAGGAGTACTAGTCCCTACGAATATGGTTGAGAAACGTGATGGCGTTTGGGTGAATAGTGAAACGGGTGAAGAGCTAGAAGAAGCACCAGCTAAAATGAGTAAGTCATTGAAAAATGTTGTAAATCCTGATGATGTTGTCGAAAAATATGGTGCGGATACCCTGAGAATGTATGAAATGTTCATGGGTCCCCTTGACGCATCGATTGCTTGGAGTGAAAATGGGCTTGAAGGCAGCCGTAAATTCTTGGATCGTGTATGGCGTTTGATTGTAGATGAAAATAATAAAATGCGTGACCGCATCACGACTATCAACGACGGACGTCTAACTAAGGTTTATAATCAAACAGTGAAAAAAGTGACAGAAGATATGGAAAATCTCCATTTCAATACTGCAATTTCTCAATTGATGGTCTTTGTAAATGAAGCGAATAAAGTGGATGTTTTACCGTATGAATACATTGAAGGCTTTGTTCAATTACTAGCGCCAATCGCACCACATATCGGTGAAGAGCTATGGGCAATCCTTGGAAATGAAGAGAGCTTGACGAATGCACCTTGGCCAACATATGATGAAGCTGCATTGATCGAAGATGAGGTCGAAGTCGTTTTCCAAGTTAACGGAAAAGTTCGTACAAAATTAAATATCGCTCGAGGGTTGAGTAAGGAAGAGTTAGAAGAGAAAGCATTAGCAGCAGAAGAAATCCAATCGTTTATTGAAGGGAAAACAGTACGTAAAGTCATTGTTGTTCCAGATAAATTGGTGAATATTGTAGCGAATTAAATCTATTAGAAACAGAGGTGCTGAATAAAATCAGTATCTCTGTTTCACTATAAATAGGAATGTGAGGGAAAAAATGATCAGTCATATGACATTTATCGTTCGAGATTTAGAAAAAGCTACCCTGTTTTTTGAAACAATATTTTCTGCAAAAGAGATTTATTCAAGTGGAACAGCGATGTTTTCTGTAGCGCAAGAAAAATTTTTCCTGATCGATAATCTTTGGATAGCGATTATGCAAGGGGATTCTTTACCAACAAGGACATATGATCACATTGCATTTAAGATAGAAGAAAGTGAGTATGACAATTACTTAGCGAAAATCAACACTCTCGGATTAGAAATAAAAGCTGGCCGTTCACGAATTGAAGGCGAAGCAAGCTCTATTTATTTCTACGATTTTGATAATCACTTATTCGAACTGCACACAGGAACTCTGGAAGAACGATTAAAACGTTATCGACAAGGGGCTAAATAAACACATTTTGCACAAATAACAGCATCATGCTAAAATATACTTAAGAAATGACGAAGGTGGTGAATAAGTACAATGGTCAACATGCCAAAAATAACAACAGGTTTTTCATATATAATAGCGTACCTAGCTTTTTGTCATGTTATTATTTCCATTTTTTTATCTCAAGGGACAAGTGTGTCTAAAAAGGGATAAAAAATTAAATAAAACAGACCATTCAGACTTATTTACTTGAAACGAATCAGTCATAAAATAACAGAAGTATAGTGATTTTTTCGCTCATTTTAAACAGAAGTGTAGTGGAGAATCTCTCGCTAACAGTAAATAATGAAGGTTGAACGGAGAATTTTGTTCAGCTTTTTTGTGTACGCTAAAATTTAGTATAAAAGACGATAACGTTTATTGTCGTTGATCTGTCTGAATGGCAGAAAGAGGAAGAAATGTTAGTACAATTACAAAAAATAACTAAAAATTATGGAACGGAACCACTGTTTGAAGAATTGAATTTACAATTAAACAAGGGTGAAAAAATCGGATTGGTTGGTACAAATGGCTCGGGAAAATCAACAATTTTAAAAATCATCACAGGAATCGAAAACGTTGATTCAGGAACAGTCAGCTGCAAGAAAAACGCACGTATTGGCTATTTAGCTCAAATGCCAGATGTTTGCGAACAGAAAGTCAAAGACTACTTGCTAGAAACGTTCACATTACTAAATACGATTCAAAAGCAATTAACACATTTGGAAGAGCAAATGGCGACTACAGAATGTGACGTAGAAAAAATACTAGCACACTACGGTCAAAAACAAGAAGAATTTCAACAAGCTGGCGGTTACGAGATGGAAAATAAATTGGAGATGATCGCTAATGGTCTAATGATCAATTATTTGTTACCAAAAAAACTTTCGGAATTAAGCGGTGGGGAGCAAACGATTGTTTCATTGGCAAGAATTCTATTACAGGAAAATGATCTTGTACTGTTAGACGAACCAACGAATCACTTGGATGCCAAAAGAATTACCTGGCTGGAAGGCTATTTGACTCATGAGAAAACGGCTTATTTGATTGTTTCTCATGATCGATTATTTTTAGATCATACAGCTGAAAAAATTGTAGAACTAGAAGATGGCAGATTACTGGAATACAAAGGGAATTATACAGCTTATAAACGACAAAAAGAAGAGCAACTTGAGAAGCTTAGAAAAGATTTTGCCGAGCAGCAAAAGGAAATTCAGAAAATAAAGCTGGCCATACGTCGCTTTCGACAGTGGGGACACGAAGGCGATAATGAAAAATTCTTCAAAAAAGCCAAGCAACTTGAAAAAAGGTTAGAAAAAATTCGAAAAATCCCAAAACCTAAAGATGAAACAGCTAAAATAGGTAAAAAATTTAAAGATATAAATCGTTCAGGTAAAGAAGTTCTTCAATTTAAGGAAGTTAGCAAAAGCTACGCTGATCGAATAGTGTTTGATAAGGTTGAGTTTTCACTATTTTGGAAAGACCATTCGGCGATTATAGGGGAAAATGGTGTAGGCAAAAGCACCTTGCTAAAACTTGCACTAGCATTAGAACCCTTCGATAGCGGCGAAATCAAGCAAGGAACAAACCTTCAGGTAGGCTATTTGCCTCAAGTTATTCAATATGAAAATCCTAAACAAACAGTGCTGCAATCCTTCAGTGAAGGTTGTTCTTTAACAGAACAAGAAAGCCGTCGCGCACTTGCTAAGTACTCCTTTTATAGTGAGGATGTGATGAAACAGGTACGATTTTTAAGTGGCGGTGAAAAAATTCGTTTAGAATTAGCCAAATTGATGCATAATGAGGTCAATTTTTTAGTATTAGATGAACCAACGAACCATTTAGACATTGAGACGAGAGAAGAGATAGAAGAAATACTGGAAGAGTTTAAAGGAACAATGCTAGTAGTTTCACATGATCGCTTCTTTCTACAAAAAATGTTTGATTCGTTTTTAATTGTCGACCAACAGAAAATCAGAAAAGAAACGGGGACATACTTAGATGTACTTGCTTCTAAATAGATAAAGAAAAATATGGAAGAGTAGGCTAAAGGTTGGGACAGAAGAGTTTAACTCCGAGAACCAAGTAAGTATTGTGCAACAGCAGTTTACTATATTTACTGTGTTTTACAATAATTTCAGCATATTTCTCAAGGAGTTACTTCTGCTCCCACCTTTTATTCAGTCTTTTCTTTTTAGCATAGATGTCTAAAGAAAAAGTTAAGAGCTTTGAAAAAACTTAATAATTGTGAAGTATTAAACAAAAGTGCTTGAAACAGCGATGTAATATAAATATAGTTTGAAAGGAAAAGTTATAAACTGTGGAATAAATATATAATATTTTAAAAATATAAATATTAAATTGATATTTATATAGAATTGCAATACAATGTTATAAGTAATGTATATTATCGTTGTGTTTTATATAAAATAGTAAGGGAGGACTGTCATGAAAAAAAATATACACTTGATATTTACCTGTTTTATTATAGTAATAATTTTTCCGATTGATTGGTCCTACGCCATAGAAATTGAAAAACCTGCTATAGAGACATCGTCAACAACTGAAGTGATTGAAGAGGATGTAACATCAGATTCGTCAGAAATGCCAGTCAGTGATTCTTCATCTAGTCAGGAATCAACAATGGAAGAAGTTATAGAAAATGAAAAAATAACGGATAGTAATGATATAAATGACGATATTTCTGAAATAAACAGTAAAAATATGGTGAAAGCAGTTGCTACACAAGATGCAGATGGCTTCTGGTTAGTTGATTCAGCTGCTACTTTGACTGAATATTTAAAGGATAGTCAGAAGCTGAAATTTCGTTTAACCAATAATATCGACTTAGGCTCCACTGGTTATCAGCTTAAAGATGGTGTGATTATCGATGGTGCAAATCATATTATTACATATAATAAAGGGGCTTCAGCTACTAGTGGTTTTTATGCAAATCAAGCAAATGCCGTAATTGAGATTCGTAATACACAGTTTGGAAATCTTGATGGTTCAGGCGCAGTGGGGTATTATGGCTTTTTATCTGGAGGAGCCGCGGCTAATATGACATTTATCTTTGATGGTGTCGATTATTATTCAACAAATGGTCAAATGATCTATAACATAAACGGATCGGTCATTATGCGAGGGCAAAATACGATCGACCAAAGAGGAACAAGTACATATTCCCAAGAATGGGCAGAAATCAATTACGTAGAAATTCAAAGAGGTCATACTTCGATCAAACATTCTTCCAATCAAACAAGTGCATTTATTTGGTCAACTAGTAACTCTTCAGCTAATCCTTATGCAGGTAAATCCCAAATCATAGTTAGAGAAAATGCACAACTTGATATCCAAACAAACAGTAATATGACGTATGGCACGTTGTCGCCAAATTATATCGTTGAAAAAAATGCTGTTTTCAATTTGGACAAGGTGACACTTGCTACAGGAGGTGCAAGAAATCAATTTTTTGCATCGGCTCAAACACAACCAGTAACATTTGATTTCCAAGAAAATGCTCAAGTCGATTTTAAACTCCCTTCACCAATCAATCTCTATACGGCTAAAGGTGGAATGACAGTCGCTGAAAATGCAGATGTCTCACTAGATGTTGTTAGTGGCACTATCTTTTCAACTGCTTCGTCTAGTACATTTGCACTTAACATGAACAAAGCAAAAAAAGTGTCGCTTGCAGGAACGAGTCTGGGAACTTTGGGGCTAAATGGGGCAAATGGTGTAAAGAATTTATCTTTTACAAGTAACTTTTTACAAAAAATAGAAACCTTTTCAAGTAAAACAAGCAGTACACCGACACAAGAAATATTTAAAAAAGCTTCAGATTTGAGTGTTCAAGGAACGAACTTTACAAATATACAAGGTTCGAGTAATCCATTTAGTGCATCAGAAATACTTGCTTTAAAAAATGCACAGAAAATGGTGTTTAGCGAGTTTGTTGATGTTCCAGATCAATTAGGGCTATTTGCATATGATGCATCCGATACGTCAATTTCATTACATGGAAGCTCGGTGAATAATGGAAGTCAAGCAACAGAAGTAAAATTCTTTATTTTTTCTGCTGAAGAAGAGGCAAATGATCTAAGAAATGCAAGGCAAATCGTTACGTTAAGATCGTTTGATGATCAAGAAAACACAGCGCTTAATTCATATTATAATGTCACCGTAGATGGCTTAAATCCAAACACCGTTTATTGGGTTCAAATGATTGTTGTTAACCGAGCAGGGGAAAGTGAATTTTCTGATACTGAACTATTTGCTACCAAGCCACAACTAAGTACCCTTACAGCTAACGTCACAAACACTACCGCAATCATCAATGGTGAGCTAGCTAGTGATACAGGGAAGTGGACTGATTATTCAAATGGAGAAGCAGCAGCAATACCTGATCAACAGGCTTATTTTGGCGGTATGTATCGAAAAGTCACAATAGAGTATAGTAAAAATAAGGACTTTCCAGAAAATGAAACAAAAGCTCAAGTCGCTGATCTTTCTGGCAATAAGAATCAAAAATTTAGTACGAAATTAAAAGGACTCGAAGGCGAGGTCACTTATTATGTTCGTGTTAGAGTTGCAGGAGTTTATGGAGAAGAAGTTGTTTTGGCGATGAACCCTTTAACTGAATTTCAAACAGTGACAGAGATAATCAACGTTGAAGTTCCTATCGAAATGGCTTTTCAAACCCAAAATAAAGATTTAGGAACCTTAAATGAAGGCAATGTATCTTCAGCTGAATATCCTGTTATAAACAAAGGGAATACACCAACAAAAATATCCATAACCAATCTAACAAAAGAAAATACAGCAGCTAATCAACTGTTGCTATTAGATAGTCTTTCTGGAAATCCAGGCAAAGATGAACTAGCGCTGCAAATGCTAGTAAACAACAAACAGGAAGCACCACTTTTTTTAACGAGTGAATTATCTAAGAATCCTTTATCGATTGGCGTTTTAAACGTGAATGAAGAAAAAAAATTGAGCTTGCAAGGCAAGTACTTTAATCCAACGAAACAAGCAGTATTTCCAAACTACAAAGTGACTTTTAAAGTTGAAAAAAATGAAGAATGAGAGGAATTCTATGGATAAGACAAATCAAACAAATGAAGAGAAGAAGAAAAAGAAACGACTGCTGATTTTATTGCTGTTATTCTTGTTAGCTGTATCAGTAGGCGGGTTATATTATTATTTTTCAACTAAAACAGAACCTGTTCAAGTCGTTTCGGGAGAGTATTTGCCAGATACCAAAGGTGCTAAAAAAATGAGTGACAAAGAAGTTAAAGCAGCTGAACAAAAAGCTGTGGACGAAAGTAAATTCAATATGGTCATTAAATCAGAGGCTGTGTTTGAAACAAGTGACAGTGAAGGTAGCTTGTACATTCAAAATCCAGTCGAAAACGGTTATCCGATCAATGTGGTGATTCGTTTAGACAGCAATAATGAACAGGTTTATTCCTCTGGTGCAATTCAACCAGGTTATGAAATAAATGGAGCAAAACTAGAAAAAAAACTTGCTCAAGGAGATCATCCAGCAACTGCCACATTTGATATTTATGATTCAAAAACAAACAAGAAACGTGGACAAGTTCAAGCTGGAATTACAATTCGCATCAACAACTAATCTCGTTATTTAACAGATTTTCTGTTAAAAATAAATCATCTTACACATAGAAGGAGAAACAATATGAAAAAAACTAACTTTTTACTTGCTGCAATGATGCTAGGTCTAAGCGTATCAGGACTAACACAACTAGCTTCAGCAGAAACCATCGATGGAGAAAATTCAGCTGATGTTATCATCAACGGAACAATTGGTAAACTAGACAATACTGATCCAGATGCGACTATTCCAGAAGGTTCTGATGAATGGATCAACGTTACGGTCGATACAGCGACAGCATTTCATACAACGACTGCAAGTGCACACAAGAATATTCAGTCTGCTGATTATAGTATCGTGAATAATTCAGGTCGTGGTGTTGCTGTTACATTGAATAAAATGGAGGGAACACCTAAGTATGTCGATACGTTAACAATCAATGCAAAGGGGAGTGGTTTAGTTGCGACTCCTACTGCGACTAATTTGGTTGAAAACAATGCTTTAGTTGATTTGACAAGTGCGCCAGTTTGGATGCGTTTAGCTAATAAGGATGGGCGTTTAAATATCGCTAGTGACGCTGCTTCAGCATATGCAAATTCTGCAAAATTTAATTATACTGGGACAACAACCGCTAACTTGCCAATTGACGTCAATGAAAATGCAGCAAAAGAAAACTACACATTAACATTGAAATTCACATCGATCCAAAAAGACGGTACAACAATTGGTGTAACGCCATAATCAAACAAAGGTTGTGATATACAATGAAGCGATTTAGTTGTCACATCATTATATTCATTCTTTTGGCTGGCTGTGGTATCTTGTTTCAAGATTTTGCTTATGCTACTACTGATGTAGAGATCCATGGGCGAATCGGTGGAAATGAAAGGCACACACAGCCATCAAAGGAACCAGAATCAAAAACAGATACAAAATTAGCCCAACCAAAACAAACACATATAGAACTAACGAAATTTCCTAATACTGGCAGTATCATCGAACAGCTAACGCCCATAGGTTTATTGCTGTTGTTGATTTATTTATTGCTTAATCGATGGAAAGCACATAGACATAAACGTTTGGGATAGAGCTGTTGGATTCCAAACTATACTTAATGGGAAACCGGATAATGTAGAAAACGCATTATTTGGTTTTTGCATGATCAAAATAGATAATGCGTCATCGAGTTTTTTCAATAGGATCTATTTTTATAGGGTGGTTGATTAATAATCGAATTGACAGCGCTTTCTGTTGTGTTATAATTATATATAACGGAATGTAACTGAATTTTCAGGCATAACCATAATATAGTAAAGATGACAATTGATTTGTTGTGTTTATTCTATTATGGTTTTTCTATTTTCTAGTAAAAAATAGAGATATACAGTACTGATTATACGTTCTTTTATATGACTAAAATATGTTTCTTAAAAATTTATAGTAAGGAGAAATGACCAATGAGTAAATCAATATTTCCAGAAAATTTTTTATGGGGCGGCGCAACAGCAGCCAACCAATATGAAGGCGGCTATCTTTCAGGAGGCAAAGAATTAAGCACTTTAGATGCAATTACTGGAGGTAGCCATACAACGCCAAGAATGATCACCTATAAAACTAAAGAAGGTAAAGTTGAAACGTGTACTAGAGGAGAAGCTTTGCCAGAAGGTGCAGTGGGATATGTCGATCCTAACCAATATTACCCAAGTCATGTGGCAACGGATTTTTACCATCATTATAAGGAAGATATTGCTTTGTTTGCAGAGATGGGCTTTAAATGTTTTAGACTTTCAATTGCTTGGTCTAGAATTTGTCCAAAAGGAACGATGGAAATCAACGAAAAAGGTTTGGCATTTTATGATAAAGTTTTTGATGAATTGTTAAGTTACGGGATTGAACCGATCGTGACAATCAATCATTTTGATATTCCGATGTATTTAGCAGATGAATTAGACGGCTGGTCAAGTCGAAAAGTGATCGATTACTTCTTGTTTTTCTGTGAAACATTATTTAAGCGCTATAAAGATAAAGTCAAATACTGGATGACCTTTAATGAAATTAATTTCTTACGTAGCTGGACGCAAATCGGCATTCATCAAAATGGTCCACAAGAAAAATACCAAGCAGCGCATCATTTATTTGTAGCGAGTGCAAAAGCTGTTAAATTAGGACATGAAATCAATCCGGACTTTAATATAGGAATGATGGTAGCGTATATACCAAGTTATCCAATGAGTTGTAATCCGGAAGATGTAATGGAAGCAATCAAATTTAATCGTGAGCAAGAATTTTATATTGATGTTCAAGTTAAAGGATATTATCCAGCACACAAAATAAAAGAATTTGAACGAGAAAATGTTGTGATCAAAAAAGAAGCGGGAGATGATGAGCTTCTTAAAGAAGGAACCGTCGACTATATTGGCTTTAGCTATTATATGTCAACTGTTTCTGCGTCTAATCCGGATGAAGTGAAGTATGTAGGTGGTAATCAAATGCCAGCAGTCAAAAATCCATATTTACAAGAATCTGATTGGGGTTGGGCTGTCGATCCTCTAGGACTGCGTATTTCTTTATGTAAATTGTATGACCGCTACAATGTCCCATTATTTGTTGTAGAAAATGGTTTTGGAGCTGTTGATAAAATTGAAGCAGACGGTACGATTCAAGACGATTACCGCATTGATTATTTCAGTAAGCACGTAGCTGCGATGAAAGATGCAATTGAATTAGATGGTGTTGATTTAATTGGTTATACACCTTGGGGCTGTATTGATTTAGTGTCCGCTGGAACAGGAGAAATGAAAAAACGTTACGGGTTTATTTATGTCGACATGGACGATGAAGGAAATGGCACCTTGAACCGATCTAGAAAACAATCCTTCTATTGGTACAAAAATGTAATAGCAGCAAATGGTATACAAGAATAATAAAAAAGGGACGAGCGTGAGACGAAACTAAAAATCAGTTTTGTTTCACGCTCTTAAATTTGAATAAATGGTGAAAAAAAGCAGATTATACTCCATTCCGATCGCATCAACTTCTAAGAACTAAAGGATTAAGTGTTGTATGACCTCGGAAATAAGGTAAATGCTTTAGGTTCGCCTTTCTTTTTTTTTTAATAAAATTCACAAAAAAGACGTAAAATCTATGAATAGTGGTATACTGCTAATGAGGCAAATTTGCTGATTACGGAATTAAGCAATAGTAGTCAGATGTTTGAAAAAGCCGCAGGGGGAATAGTAATAAGATGAAAAGAGTATCGATCAAGGAATTAAAAGAATTAATTGAATTAACCGTCAATGAGCCAGTTTCGATCATTGATGTTCGAGAAGTGGAGGAATTTGCGGCAGGGCACATTCTCAATGCAAAGAATTATCCTTTGTCTACCTTACCAGAAGCAATGGCTCAGATCGATCATGAACAACCGCATTATGTTATTTGTCAGCATGGTGTGCGTTCTGAGCATGCGTGCTCTTTTCTTGAAAATTATGGATACAATGTGGTTTCTGTTTCAGAAGGTATGTCAGTTTGGGATGGAAAAGAAAATAATTACTAAAAAAAGTCGTAATGAGCCTGGTACTCATTACGACTTTTTTTGAAAAAACTGAGGGAAGAGTAAAGTTTGAAAAAAACTTACTTTTAATAAGTGAAAACTCTTGTAAATTCACTTACTTTTTGTTAGTATATAAATATAGATAAGAAAACAACAGTTATTGGAGGAAAAAATCATGACAACAAAATTATTAATTGCTTATTACAGTTCAACAGGAACAGGTACACAAATGGTAAAATGGGCCAAAGAAGCAGCGGAAGCAAATGGTGCAGAAGTTCGTTTGAGAAAAGTTCATGAGCTAGCACCAGATGTGGCAATCGATTCAAATCCAGCTTGGCGTAAAAACGTTGAAGCAAGTAAAGAAATCCCAGAAGTGACAAGTGACGATTTATTATGGGCAGATGCCTACATCTTCTCTTCACCTTCACGCTTTGGTGTAATGGCTAGCCAATTAAAACAATTCTTTGATTTACAAGGTGGACTTTGGGCACAAGGAAAATTAGCGAATAAATTTGTCACAGCATTCTCTTCTGCACAAAATCCAAATGGTGGACAAGAGCAAGTAATCCAAGGTATTTACACAGTAATGCAACACTGGGGCGCAATCATAGTCCCTGCAGGCTACGTAAATCCATCAACTTTTGCAGCTGGCGGTAATCCTTATGGAACAAGTGCTTCAATCGATGGAGAAGGAAATATGTTAAAAGCGGATGAAGTAAAAGCAGCTATTCAAGATCAAACAAAACGTTTGGTTGATGTGACTAGTAAATATCTAGGTTAATAAAAAAAGAATAATTCTAAAAAATACAGTACTTTTTAATAGGTTTACTAAAAAGCGGTATAAGCAACTCACAGATAAATGTTAACCCCCAAGAGAAGTGGTTTCTCTTGGGGGTTTTTATTATTTATACCACCTAATATGATTCTATTTCTTATATTTGGTAGTGAACCAATACTAAAAAAGGGAAATGGAATCTCGACAAGAATTGGATAGATACATGGGTATAGCAGGGAGATAAGCAAAATAAGAGATAATTCATCATAAAGAAATAGGTTTATTTCATCACATCTTCTCCAAACCATTCCTTAGAAATTTCAGCCAGTTTTCCAGATTTTCTTAACTGTTCAAAGCCGTTGTTGATTTTTTCAGCCAGTTTTTTATCAGATTTACGTAAGCCAACCGCAAAAGCCTCGCTTTCAAATTCTCCGCTAATAATTGAATAGTCAGCCAAATTATCCTCGTGAGAAAGATAATAATTCGCGTAAACACGATCAATCAATAAGCCATCGATTCGTCCTGATTTTAAATCCATAAAAGCTTCATTGAAACCATCATATAAAATAGCGGTCTGATCTTTAACAAAATTTTTCAAAATTTCAGGTTGCTGTTCAAAGCTGTTGTAGCCAGAAGATCCATTTTGAGCACCGAGGATTTTTCCTTTCATATCAGTGAAACTAGTGATATTATTTTTCTTCAAGGACACAACGACTTGTTCATTTTTCATATATTCATCACTGAAAAGAACTTTTTCTTCCCGTTCAGCACTTTTAGAGTAACCATTCCAAATCAAATCGATGGTTTGATTCTGTAACTCATTTTCTTTCATCGACCAATCAATTGGTTGAAAGTCCACGCTGATTCCATACAAATCAAACACTGCTCGAGCTAGATCAACATCAAACCCGATGATCTCCCCAGATTTATTTTGAAAGCCCATAGGGACAAAGGAATCATCAAGACCAACAATGATACGTTTTTCAGAATTGATTCGGGACCATTGATCGATGTCTGTTTTTTTTCTACCGCAAGCGGCTATAGATAGGACAGCAATTAATGCAGTTATGGTAAGAATTAGATAGTTTTTTTTCTTCATATAAAGTGTCCTTTCTACTGAACAGGTTTTACTGTTAGCAAGTTATCGGCAATATTTTCAGCAAAATTCATATCATGAGTGACGACGATTTGAGTCATGCCTTGAGCTTTTAGGGTTAAAATCACTTCTTCGACTTGTTGGCGAAGTTCAGGATCAAGCGCACTAGTTGGTTCGTCATAACCTAATACTTTAGGTTTCATAGAAAGAGCACGTGCGAGAGCAACTCGTTGCTTTTGACCCCCAGATAATTGATAAGGATACAAGCGCTCTTTACCACTGAGACCGAATTTTGTCAGTAAATCAATTGCTTCAGATTCACTTTCTTCTTTTGATTGTTTCAATGAAAGAATCGGTGCTAGTGTTATATTGTCTAAAACTGAAAGGTGAGGGAATAATTGGAAATCTTGAAACACGATTCCAACAACTTGATCTGCATTATCCATTTCAACAGGATTAAAAGGCACACCATCCATCGTCAGTTCACCAGAATCGATTGTTTCTAGACCAGCTAAACAACGTAATAAAGTTGTCTTTCCACCGCCAGAAGGTCCGACAATTGTCAATATTTCTCCATTTTTGATTTCTAAATTCAATTGATCGATGATACGACGACCATCGAAACTTTTAGTTAAATTTTTTATTCGTAACATGATTTTCCTCCTAAATTTAAAGGCGTAGCGGGCTCGTTTAGCTCTGATAGGAAAATAGGCCGCAAAGCCAGATAATATACGGTAACGATAATTCACTAATGAATGGAAGTAACCTTCTTTTTATTTGTAATATTGATAGTGTTTTTCCAATTTTTTTGAAGCTAAAGTCAACACGGCCGTTAATAGCAGATAAATAATACCAACTAAAACCAATGGTAATAAACTAACATCACGACTCATCGCAATTTTCCCAGCGCGTAATAAATCGCCTAAACCAAGTACATAAATCAATGAAGTATCCTTAACCAAATTAATCACTTCATTACCAATAGAAGGTAATACAACTTTGATTACTTGAGGTAAAATAATTCTTGAGACTGTTTGAAATCGTGTTAAGCGTAAAACTTTAGCCGCTTCATATTGCCCTTCTGGAATCGATTGAATCCCGCCGCGAAAAATTTCTGCAAAATAAGCTGCATAATTTAAAATAAAAGCGAACAAGGCTGCATCATATCGCTCGAAGACGATCCCGATCAATGGTAATCCGTAAAAAACAAAAATAAGTTGCAATAATAAAGGCGTTCCTCGCATTAACCAAATATAAATATTGATCAAAAAATTCAAGGGTTTAAAATTTGTCTGCAAGGCAAAGGCAACTAAAATCCCTAGCGGAATCGAGCCTAGTAGTGTAAAAATAAATACTTTCAATGTCATGAGTGCGCCGTCCAGTAAAGCCGGCATGATTTCTAAAACGTAGTTCATAATTTTTCCTCCAGTTTTTCCAATTTTTTTCTAAGAATAAATAAAAAGTCCTCTTGGCTGATTTGCCAAGAGGACGAAAGAATCGTGGTTCCACCTCAATTTGCTAATACCTCACAGTATTAACCTCATAGAATCTTTTGTAAGCTAAAGATTCTTTTCTGATAACGGAGAATGCCGCATCTTCTTACTTGATTCAGAAGATGACTGAAACAGATGTGTTCATCAAAGGTTTCCAGCTTTTTTTCTCAGCCAATAAAAAAGTCTCTGTCAGGAAATGGTCTGTGATTACTTGTTCTGTTTATACGTTTTGGTTTAGTTGATCATTTTATTTTGTATTAAGGTTAATGCCTAAATTTATGAGTAAACAAAAAGTCCTTTGGCAATTAAGCCAAAGGACGTAAAATTCGTGGTTCCACCTTTTTTTATTATCGCTTCACAACGATAACCTCATGAAGTCATAGACTTCTAATGCTATAACGGGCATGCCCGAACTTTCCTACTAATCTGTTCAAAAAGTTAACTCCCAGATGTGGTTCGCTTTATCTTTTTGTCTTTTTACACCAGCCAAAGACTCTCTTCAATAAAAAATAAAGGTACTCTTCTGTTCTTTGTTTTTTATAACTTTACCACCAGTTTTTCCACTTGTCAACAATTCTTTGTTTAGAAAATTCAGAAAATAAGATAGTTTAAGCATAAAAGTAACCAATCAAGGAAAGTTGGGGTAAAATAGAAATAGTTGTTTCCTATTAAAAAGTAAGTAAATAGCGATAGCGAAAAACTATCGCACCTTTTCTATTTATACTATCCTTTCATATATATATCTGATAAACTATGTACAATTATTGTCGGAAAGTAAAAAGGAGTGGTGTCGTTTGAGACGGCCTATTATTGGGATTGCAGCAAATGAAATTGAAGATGCAGGAGGGCGATTGTATCACCTACCAATCAGTTACACTCCTTGTGGTTATGTTAAAGCAGTTCAAAACGTGGGCGGCTTACCTATGATTTTGCCGGTTGGCGCTCCTGATTTGGCTAAAGAGTATATTAATCAGATCGATAAGTTGATTTTGGCTGGTGGACAGAATGTTTCACCAGCGTTGTATGGTGAATCAATTCAAGTTGAAGAAGCATCTTTATTTGAAGAAAGAGATCGATTTGAGTTGGCTTTGATTGAAGAAGCAATTATACAAAAGAAACCTATTTTTGCCGTTTGTCGTGGGTTGCAACTGGTTAATGTGGCACTTGGTGGTAGTTTATATCAAGATATCAGTCATTTGAATGATACGAAGATTGCTCATATGCAAGTACCAATATCTAGAGAAATTCCTACTCATCAGATTCGCACAGAAGATACGAGTATTTTACGTGAAATCTATGGTGAAAAAACAACGGTTAACTCGTTTCATTTTCAAGCGGTGAAAAAATTAGCAGAAAAACTAAGGGTTACAGCGCTTAGCGAAGATGGCATCATTGAAGGTGTGGAAAGTGATGATTCAAGTTTAGCATTTTTAGGAGTGCAGTGGCATCCTGATTTTGCTTATGATCATGTAGAACAAGAAATGGCCGTTTTTCGTTATGTCGTGGAAGAATTATAGATTTTCTAGATTGCTCAGGAACGAATTGTTCTGTTTAGCTTTAAGAAAGAGGAGGAATTAGATAATGAAGAAAAAGTTTGGTGTTTTTGTATTGGCGGCCAGTTTGTTATTGACTGCTTGTAGTGGGGGAAAAGGAACAAATACATCTGGTGAAAAAACAGATAGTGGTAAAATGGATCAAACACAAGTGATCAAAGTCGCTTCAGGTGGAGAATTATCAACATTGGATAGTGCTCACTATACAGATGTTTACAGTTCAGATATGATCGGTCAAGTTGTTGAAGGGCTATATCGTATGGATAAAAACCATGACCCTGAATTAGCAGTTGCTGCTAGTGAACCGACTGTTAGTGATGATGGATTAGTTTATACCTTCAAATTAAAAGAGATAAAATGGAGTAATGGGGATCCTGTTGTAGCGGGTGATTTTGTTTCTTCATTTAGAAATGTTGTGGATCCAAGCTTTGGTTCAAGTAGTAGTAACCAAATGGATATTTTCAAAAATGGACGAAAAATTCGTGAAGGACAAGCTAAATTGGATGAACTTGGTGTGAAAGCAATTGACGATCAGACCTTAGAAATGACGTTAGAATATCCAATCCCTTATTTAGCGCAAGTCTTAGTAGGAACACCCTTTATGCCTAAAAATGAAAAATTCGTCAAAGAAAAGGGCGAAGCGTATGGCACTTCAGCAGATAATTTTGTTGGCAATGGCCCATTTGTGATTTCTGGTTGGGATGGCAATACAGAAAATTGGAAATTATCGAAAAATAAAGACTACTGGGATCAAAAAAATGTCAAGTTAGATACGATCGATGTTCAAGTAGTCAAAGAGCTCGGTACAGGAACAAATCTGTTTGATGCAGGTGATTTAGATTACACTGTTTTAGCAGATACGTATGCGTTGCAATATAAAGATTCACCTCAAGCACATTTTACACCAAAAGCCATGGTTGGTTATTTAAGCCCTAACCATAAACGAGAAGTAACTGGGAATGTTAATGCTCGTAAAGCGATTTTACAAGCAATCGATAAAGAGACTTTCGCCAAAGATATTTTAGGGGATGGCTCAACTGCAATCAATGGTTTTGTACCAAAAGATTTTGCCAAAGATCCTGGAAGTGGTGAAGACTTCCGGAAGGAAAATGGTGATTTTCTTCCGTTTGATTTAAAAGCAGCTCAAAAAAGCTGGGAAACCGCTAAGAAAGAATTAGGCAAGGATGAAATTGAATTAGAATTACTTTCAGCCGATTCAGCACTTGCAAAAAAGACGATCGAATATGTTCAAGGACAGTTACAACAAAATCTACCCGGGTTAAAAATCACCTTAAAATCAATTCCATTACAAAACCGATTGGATTTACAAACAGCTGGTAATTTTGACTTAGTTTTTGGTACATGGACACCAGATTATGCTGATCCGATCAACTTCTTAGAATTTTATGATTCTAAGAGCGGTTTGAATACAGCGGGCTATAACAATCCTGAATATGATAAAGGATTGAATGATGCCAGGATCACATTAGCCAACGATCCAGAAAAACGTTGGGATAAATTGAAAGAATTAGAAGAAACACTGATCGAAAAAGATGCTGCTGTTTTACCGCTTTACCAAGGAGCAATCGGTTATCTAAAAGCGGATCAATTAAAAGAACTGCAAGTTTTTCCTTTTGGGAGAACAGTATCTTATCGTTTAGCCTATGTTGAATAATAGTTAACCAATTAAAAAGTAAGTTGATGTTTAAGGTATTTATCTTATAGCTCAACTTACTTTTTTTATTCGTTAAAATGAAGTGCTAAATATGTTGATACCAGTATTTATAGCGTATAGAATGTGAGAAAATAATAGGAAAATCCAATAAAGAGTATGCGTATCTTTTGTAATTGTTGGATAATGCGTTTAACATTAAATATGTAGACAGGAAAACTTTTGCAAAAGAACAAACAACGTTGGAGGGAAAAACGATGCGAGTGATCAAAGGATTTATCTCTTTATTATTAATAGCTGGTATTTTTGGGATCGTCGGTTTATATTCTCAAATGGTGGATTTAGGCGTTGTGTCTACGTTTTTCAATAATTTACTATTTCAATATGACTGGTTGTTTTACTTTTATCAGGTTGTACTTTTTGTTTTACTAGCAGTCTTGTTGTTGACTTTTTTGATGATTCTATTCAAACCAATCGCAAAAAAACAAATCCACATAAAAAAAGACACAGGACAGGTCAACTTGCCGTTGAACACACTGGAATCAATTGCTAAATCTTCATTACATGGCATTGTAAATGTTGATGATGCACAGGTGAAAGTAAGATTGACAAAGAAACAAACTGCCGATGTAGAAGTCACCATAGCAGATGAAAAACAGCAGCAGTTCTTAAGTCGTGGGAAACAAATTCAAGAATTGATTCCACAAGCGTTGCAAAACATGGCAATGATCGAGACGAATAAGATAAAAGTTATTTTCAAAAAGAAAAAAGCAGAATCTTCCTTGTTGCCACTGTCAAGCAGTAAAAAAGAGTCACGTGTGGTTTAAAGGAGGAAGTATAATGAAAAAACAACTACCATTAGCTCCTTACCGCAATCAGATTGTCTTCACCACTTTAGCCGTCTTAGTTGCCATACTTTTTATGACAATCGGCTTTTGGAAAACCGTTTTGCTTGTCGCTTTAACAGGAATCGGCTATCTTATTGGCAAAACGAAAGATGAAAAACGCTCTATCTCTTCAATTTTAGCTTCTATACAAGCTTTTTTTGAAAGGTAAAATAAATTGAATCAAAATCAGAAAGGTTGAGAAGAAAATGGATAACAAAGCAAATGGAAACACAACTGAGGCAACAAATGCAAATGGGATCAAAACAAAATTAACATTTGACGATCAAGTCGTGAAAAAAATTGCTGGTATCGCCGTATCAGAAATCCCAGGTATTTTGGGATTAAGCGGAAATGCAATTACAAACTTGACCGATAAATTTACGAATGGAAACAACCCAACTAAAGGAATCAGTGCAGAAGTTGGAACAAAACAAGTAGCAATCGATTTAGACGTAATTGGGGAATATGGTAAAAATATTGCTCAAGTATTTGATACAGCAACTAAAAAAGTTGCAGATGAAGTAAAAAATATGACGGGTTTGGATGTTATTGAATTTAACATGAATGTTGATGATGTCATGTCAAAAGAACAATACGAAGAAAAATTTGAAAACAAGAAAAAAGATGATAACGAAAATGAGAAAAAACAAGAAAATAATACACGTGGATTACAATAATATTTCGCTGTATTTGAATTAGAGGAGGACATTTAATATGTTTAGTTTTATTTGGTCATTGATTGTAGGTGGTGTGCTAGGAGCCATCGCTGGAGCAATTTTAGGTAGAGATGTACCGGGTGGTGTGATTGGTAATATCATCGTTGGATTTATTGGTAGCTGGGTAGGTACAATGCTTTTAGGAAACTTTGGTCCGATTATCGGCGGTTTCCCAATTATTTCCGCACTGATCGGTGCAGTGATTTGTATTGCGATTTATTCATTTATTGCAAAACGAATGGCATAATCGAAAAAAAGAGGACGAGACAAAAGCGTTTATTTCCGAAGCCATCAAATCTTAGTGCTTTAGCACTTAGATTTTGATGTGATCAAAGCTAATCATAGTAGCTGCTTTTTTCTCGCCGTTTATACGAATTTAGAGCGTGGTTAAAACTAATCTTTAGTTTTATCCACGCTCTTTTTTGTTGAGTTGAAGTTGTTATTCCAACATTTCTGCCGGAAGTAAAATCGTTTCTTTATTGCCATCATCAAAAGCAAAGACTTGAGATGGATATTCTTCATAATAAGGGAAAGGCAAGTCAACGGCCATTTGAACGTCGCTGATTTCTTGTGAAAAATGAACGGTCACGTTTCCGCCATTATCGATCAAATCAAAATACAGCATATTCGTGAGCGGAATAACGCCTTTCAAATCTAAATCAATGATTAGCCAGATACTGTCGATCAAAGCCGCAGGTAAGCTTTCAACTACACCTAAAGAAGCATACCGACTACGTTCACTATCAAAACTTTCAACCATTTATATGACCTCCTTTATCTATCTGATATCACCAGTATACCTTATTTAGTAAAAACTCGCTTCTGTCATGTTTCATAAAAAAAGCAAATATAAAGCTTGCGATTCGCTGTAGTAAAAAAGAGACAAGGTCAAAAGACCTCATCTCCCTAAATCTATTTTAAGCAATTATTTATTCTGGTTTTTCACCAATTACTGTAGGTTCAGCAGCTTCTCCAGAGCTTTCTTCTTCTGTTGCAGATTTGGCTTCTGTAACGGCTAAGATTTGCTCTTCACCATCGGTAATAATATCGTAATCTTTGCTTTTTGGTAAGTCAGCGACTGTAATTGCATCGCCGATTGCTAGTTTAGTAATATCGACTTCTACACGTTCTGGTAACTTATCTGGCGTAGCTGAAACTAAAACATTATATAAGTTTTGTGTTAGTTCGCCACCGGATTTAACTCCTTCTGATTCACCAACAAGAACGATCTCAGCTTCCACTTCAGTTGTTTCTTTCATGTTTACAGCTAGAAATTCGACATGCTTCATTTGATTTGTGAAAGTGTCCAATTGTGCTTTAAACAGCAATGTATTGATTTTTTTACCACCAATAGTCATTGTAATTACAGCATTGGCACCATTATCTCGTAAAATTTTTGTTAATTCTTTTTGATCAACTGAAATAGGTGTACTTTCAATTTCAAATCCATAAACGACGGCGGGAACTTGACCTGTGTGACGTAGTTGATTTCTTAGTGAACGTGGACGGACAGCTCTTTCTTTAACTTCTAATGATACTGACATAACCTAAATTCCTCCTTGATTTAAAAGCCGAACGAGCGCATTTAGTCTCCACTAATTTCCGAGAGACTAGCTCGTGAAGCTAGATAAATAAAATGAATTTATATTTGGTTATCTGCAAAACGCAACATGATGGAAAAAAGGAGTTTTGTTGACGCAGATTGTAAACATGTAAAAGCATAAACTTAGCTAAGGTTTTCCTGTTCAAATTTGAAACGAACAAGCAGCTTCTACAAACGAACAACAAAAACAAAAAATCCCGAATAATTGTGCACAATTATCCAGGGGAAAATTCCATATGATACCTTATTCTCTCCCAGGTCATTACGCTGTTTTTGAGAAACCTTATTCACTTTCTATATCAACCATAACGCGAATCCAAAGTTAAGTCAAGGGAAGTGAAAGAAGAATAGACGTCTTTTAAACAGTACTTAACGTTTTGTTTAGGTGAAAATGAACCGTTTTCTTAGCCTGTTTGCTTTTCATTCTCTCACTTTTATACTAGAATGTTAGTTGAAATGAGGAAAGTAAATGCGTTTAGATAAATTATTAGAACAAGAAAAAATCGGATCGAAAAGAAAAGTCAAAGCCTTGATACGCAGTAAACAGGTCACGGTCGATGGACAGGTCATGATGGATGAGAGCTTAAATGTAGATGCAGCTTTACAAGATATTTTTGTTGGAGATAAAAAAATCCAGCAACAAACCCATGTTTATTATATGCTGAATAAACCTCAAGGTGTTGTGACAGCTGTTAAAGACGCTCAGTATCAAACGGTTATTGATTTAATCAAGACAAGTGATCAAAGAGCAGGACTTTATCCTATCGGCCGCTTAGATCGTGATACAGAAGGGTTACTGTTGATTACGGATAATGGTCAGTTAGGCTATCAGCTATTGTTGCCTCATAAAAAAGTCTCAAAGCGTTATGAAGTTATCGTTAATGAACAGTTAACATCGCGTGATTGTGAAGCCTTTGCTGAGGGAATCGTGTTTTCTGATGGTAAGCGCTGTAAGCCGGCAGAACTCATTATTTTGTCTTCGACAGAAAATAAAAGTAATGCTTATTTAGATATCACAGAAGGGAAATTCCATCAGGTCAAAAAAATGTTTTTGTCTGTAGGCAAAAAAGTGATTTATTTAAAACGGTTATCGATGGGACCAATCCAGCTAGATCAGACACTTGATTTAGGTGAATACCGTTCTTTAAACAAAGAAGAATTACAGGCATTACTCCCTTATTTTACGATTCATAAAAAAGAAAAGAGTGTGGAACATGAAATTTAAAACATTATTATTTGATGTTGATGATACATTACTAGACTTTCAACTAACAGAAAAAAAAGCACTGCAGGCGCTTTTTCAACAAGAAGAACTGACCTTAACAGATGAAATAGAAGCAACATATAAAAAGATCAACAGTCAATTGTGGCGGGACTTTGAGCAAGGGAAGACAGATAAAAAGACGGTTACAGATACTCGGTTTAGTTTATTATTTGCTGAGTTGGATAAAAAAGTGGACGGGAAAAAAATGGGTGAGCAGTATCGCTATCATTTAAGTCAAGGACACGATTTACTGGGAAATAGTAAAGAAATTATTGAACGACTTAAACCAGATTATGAGTTGTATATTGTGACAAATGGTGTGGCTAAAACACAGTATCAGCGATTGAACGATTCTAATATGACAGCTTTTTTCAACGATATTTTTGTATCAGAAGAAGTGGGGTATCAAAAACCGATGAAGGAATATTTTGATTTTGTTTTTGAACGAATTCCTAGTTTTGATCGGGAAAAAACATTGATTATTGGGGATTCACTAGCTTCAGATATTCAGGGAGGTAATTTGGCTAAGATTCAGACTCTTTGGTTAAATCCATCAAAACAACCAGCAACGAAAGAGATTCAACCAACTTATGAAATTAGTCGTTTAGACGATATATTTAATGTTTTAGAATAATATTAAAACAGTGATCAAGAGGATTCTCAGAACCACTTGATCACTGTTTTTACTAGTTATACATCAATGCTCAATCGCACCATATCTTTCAAAACTAACTTATTTTCAATAATTTCTTCTTCATAATGACGTAGAAAAAAATCACGATCAATACTTGTCATACGAAAGCCACATTTTTGATACAGATACAATTGCCCAAAGCTAGTACTGCCAGTGCCAATTTCAACTGTTTGATAGTGATGATTTTTAGCATGAGCTAATGCAAACTGGATCAATGTTTTTCCTATTCCTTGACCTTGAGATGTTTCAGAGACAGCAATGTTGACGATCTCCAATGTTTTAGGACGTGTGGGAAGCAAGACTAAAACACCTACGATTACTCCGTTGGAAAGAGCTTCAAAACATAAGCCGCGTTTTACATAACCGTCAACTAAATGTTCATCTGGATCAGCTAATAATAATAAATCATAGTGAGCTGCTTGAAGTACTTGAATTTTTCTAATCGTCATACTATTATTTCCTTTCCGATTAAACTGTCAAAAAATCCACAGATTTCAAAAAATAAATAGATAAAACTGTAGCTTTCTTTCTAGTTTCTATTATAATAGAAAAAGGTTATTATGACTATTACACATAAGAGAGAGGTTTCGTTGAATGAAAAATACTCAACCAATCGTGATTGGTGTTACTGGCGGTTCCGGCAGTGGGAAAACTAGTGTCAGTCGGGCGATTTTCAATCATTTTCCCAATCATTCTATCATGATGTTGGAACAAGATTCTTATTATAAAGATCAAAGCCATCTAAGTTTTGAAGAAAGATTAACCACTAATTATGATCATCCGTTTGCTTTTGATACGGATTTGCTGATCGAGCATTTACAACAACTGATAAACTATCAAACAATTGAAAAACCAGTGTATGATTATGTTGCGCATACACGTAGTTCTGATATTATCATTCAAGAACCAAAAGAAGTTATTATTTTAGAAGGTATTTTGATTTTGGAGGATATCCGTTTAAGAGAGTTAATGGATATTAAACTTTATGTTGACACAGATGATGATATCCGCATCATCCGCAGAATCAAACGTGATATGGAAGAGCGTGGAAGAACCTTAGATTCTGTTATTGAACAATATCTAACAGTAGTAAAACCCATGTATCATCAATTTATTGAACCAACGAAACGTTACGCAGATGTGATCGTTCCAGAAGGTGGAGAAAATCATGTGGCAATTGATTTAATCACAACAAAAGTAGCAAGTATTTTAAATGAATTATAAATAGATCGTTATTTTATAAAAACAACAATTGTATTTGATCATATCGAATACGATTGTTGTTTTTGTTATTTTATTCTAGTTTAGTAAAAGGAAACATGGACAAATCATTCTTAGATATAGTATCTTATGAGATAACTATTGACTCGGACATCAGTTAGCTCAGAGAGGAACGTGTTAGATGAGAATTTTAATTATTGAGGACAATCGTGAACTGGCATTGTCAGTGCAAAAAGGATTAGAACGGGAAAAATTCTTAGTAGATCTGGCTTTTTCTGGATTAGAAGGAGAAGAAAAAGCCTACGTGAATAACTATGATGCTATATTATTAGATTTGAATTTACCTGATAAAGATGGGTTATCGATTTTAAATTTTTTAAGAGATTCAACTATAGATACGCCAATCATTATCATTACAGCGAGAGATGAAATTGAAGAAAGAGCAAAAGGACTTGATTTTGGAGCGGATGATTATTTAGTAAAACCATTTGAATTATTGGAATTAGTTGCGCGCATCCGTGCGGTTATTAGGCGTTTTCATGGACGATCATCGCCTAATATCAAGATCGATCAATTGATGATCGATCCTGTAAAGCGTTTTGTTTTGTATGGGGAGACAGAAGTTGTGTTAAAGCCAAAAGAGTTTGATATTTTATTATGTATTGCTCAACAGCATCCAGCAGTAGTATCCACAGAGGTGATTGCCGAACATGTCTATGATGAAAATTTTGATCCATTTTCTTCTGTCTTGCGTGTCCATCTTGCCAGGTTAAAAAAACAACTTGCCTTAGCATCTGGAAAAGAATTACTTAAAACCATTCGTGCGAAAGGATATCAATTATGCGAGTAAATTTTAAAATCAGTTTAACTGTGTTGACCTTTGCTTTTTTTGTTATTTTGATTATCACTGGTGGCTTTTTTGCAGTAAAAAGTAACTGGAGTTCACTGAATATCGGTCAATCGATCGGTTCAGCAATTTATATTGTAAACGATGCAAATGAAACCATTGCCCAAACACAACCGGCAGCCTCGATTGAACTTAAAGCGTCTGAATTAGTCAGCACACAAGCGCTGGATGATATTTATTTGAATAGTTTATTAAAGTATTTGCCAATGATTGTTCTAGCGGTGTGCTCAGCTATTTTAGTGTTGACTATGACATTATGGTTTGTTTTGCGACGAATCTATACGAAGCAAATGGTTACGATCATTCATGATCTACAGTTTTTAGAAAAATTTTCAGAAGATAAAGTTGAAGATAAATCCGTTGCTAAAGCATTCAAACAGTTAAAAGATAAATTTGACGGGAACTTAGAAGATTATAAGAGACTTAGTAGTTATCTTACTCATGAACAGAAAAATGCCATTGCGATTTTAAGAGCTAATTTGGAATTAGAACACAATGAAACGGGCAATCTACATATTCTCGATCGTCTGACGGATAGTATCGATGATATCTTAACTCTTTCAAACAGTACGGAAGAAGTAATGAGTGAACAGGTCGATGTTTCATTGATCTGTGCTGAAGTTTGTGATACGTATCGTAAAAGTTATCCTGAGCTTACATTTTCTTTTGATGAAATCGAATCGACCTTGATCATTGGCAAAAATCGTTGGATCTATCGGGCAGTATCAAATTTAGTAGATAATGCAATCAAGTATGGTAACGGCAAACCTATAGAAGTTTCTGTCAATAACCAAAAAGGTAGTGTTATTGTTGAGATCAAAGATCATGGAAAAGGAATTGATCCAGAAGTCCATGCAACTATTTTTAATCATAATTATCGAATCAACGGACTAAAACAAGATGGTTATGGTATCGGATTATCAGTCGTGTCCCATGTATGTGATTTATGCCAAGGCTTTGTTTACGTCGAAAGTAAACAAAATCAAGGCTCTACTTTTTATCTATCATTTCCACAAATTATCGAAAGTTAACATTCAGTTAACAATTGGTTTGGTATTGTAGTATCAAGAAAGGGGGAGAGCAAGAACATGTTCGTCTTTAAACATGCTTTCTTAAATCTTAGAAGACATATTTGGAATTATTTACTAGTCGGTGTCATGTTATTTCTTTTGATTTTTGGGACAATGGTTACAAACACCATCTATACTTCTGCTAAACTATTTACAAAAAATTACAGTAAGCAGTTTAAGACCATAGTAACAATTCTAGAACCAGATTTAAGTAATTTAACGCATGAAAAAAAACTAACAAAAGAACAATATATCAAATTTGGAGAGTCTAAGTATGTAAATGGAATGAAAATGATTGGTACAACTCCTATTTCATTTGACACGTTAAAAGCAATCCCAAGCTCATTCCCGTTTCAAAATGTGAAGGGGATTGAAAGCGAAGAGCATTACGATCAAGCCACTGCTAATTGGATTGGTGCTGAATCGGCTGATCTTGTAAAAGAGCTCACCGAAAGTGGGATGGAAATCAGTGCAGGAAGCAATGTCCTAAAACACAATGAGTGTTTGGTCAATAGTGAATTTGCTCAGTTGAATCAACTTAAAATAGGAGATTCGATTCAAGTATTTTTAACAGGAAATGAAAAAACGGAGAAACAAACACTGGTAATTGCCGGAATGTATCAACCGAATAAACAAGTCCAAGCATCTGGAACAAGTCAGTTGACGAGGGCTAAGGGAAATGATATTTTTACGAATTGGGAAACGTTAGATGCTATGAAAGAGTTTGATTACTCAGGTTATAACAGCGTATCGTATGAATTAAAAAACGCGGATATGTTGGATGAATTTTTAAAAGAAATGAAAGCCAACGGTTTGCCTAGTGAGTACCAAGTGATGACCAATGAAGCGAACATGAAACTATTTTTAAGTCCTATTAATGGATTAGGGACACTGGCAGGAACAATTCTGCTGGGATTCTTAATTTTCGGTAACTTTGGGTTAGCATTATTTTCAATTCGGAAGTTTAAACAACGGCAAACAGAAATTTATGTGTTCCGTAGTATTGGAATAACCAATCAACAAATAATCAAAAGTCGAGCAATTGAATTAGTGATAGTTACGTGCGTTAGTTTTAGTTTAGCGTTTGTGGCTGTAAAAGAATTCGTACAACCAATTGCTGATTGGCAATTAGGAAATCAAAGACGATTGACGGGGAATATTGACCAGCTATTTAGTTTAGTGGCTAGTGAAAAAAAAGAATCCATAACGTCTATTCCTATGGTGATCGATGCTAATTCTTTCATCACTATTTTTGGAATTACCAGCTTATTTTTGATTACGATCATGTCTATTGACTGCTATAAAGTATTTAAATTTGAATCAATTGAATTTTTGTTAGAAAGGAAATTAGACGAGTGATGATTCTCTCTCTTAAAAATATAGTATATACGTATAAGAAAAACAACATGACTGTACTGGATGGTACAACGATCGGTTTTTCATCTGGAAAGGTTTATGGCATTTTAGGGAAAAGCGGCGCAGGAAAAACTACCTTGCTTGCATTGCTTGCAGGCCTTGATAAAGTCAATTCAGGTGGCATTTTTTTTAAAAACCAAAATCTTGAGAACATTGATCGAGACAATTATCGTCGGCATGAAATTGGCACAGTTTTTCAACAGTACAATGTACTTTCAAATGAAACAGCTTTGACAGCACTTAAATTATGCGCGTCAAGCTCTGTTACACAAGGAAACGATTATTTCTATGATGCCTTAAAAAAAGTAGGAATCGATGAGAAGGTGGCCAATCAAAAAATCAAAAAAATATCTGTTTCCAACCAGCAAAGGGTTTATTTGGCCAAAGCAATAGTTAATGATCCAGAAATCGTCTTGATTGACGAACCCGCTGAGTCATTAAGTGAACTTTCATTAGATATGGTCATGGAGTACATACGTATATACGCAAAAAATGAAAATAAGTGCATCATCATCAGCTCTCAATCAAAAGCGATTGCTGGATATGTTGACGAATTATGGGGATTGAATGGTGGGAAACTATCATTTATCAAAGACAATGTAGAACAAGATAAGCTTTAGCATTTATCAAAGAGTGTTGTTGACTCAACTGAATAGTGTGATGGTATCTGCCGAAGTTAATTCTTCATTGTTTTAAGTAGGAAGGAAGAATATATGAACTATTGGAATCGAGCGCTGTGCAGTGTTGCAAGAAGAAAAGGGAAATCAGTTATTTTATTTGCAGTTATTTTTATATTAGGAAATGTTATTGCAGGATCAATCGCAATTCAGCAATCTACTGCAAATGTCGAAAAGAAAATCAAACATGACCTAGGTGCAACCGTGAGTGTCGAGATGGATTATCAAAAGATAATGGATGAAGGTCAATCATCTTCACCCTCAGCTTTAAAGGTTGAGGACATTAAAAAAATGGGTGAATCGACCTACGTAAAAGAATTTGACTATAACGTGCAGACAAATCTTTTTGTGAAAAAAATCAAAACTTATGAAATGGAAAATGCGTCGACTATGGGCGGTATGCCCCAGACGCTGAGCCTTAAAGGAACTAACTTACTAGAACCATTGGATTTTAAAGATAAAAAGGTAAATCTTGTTGAAGGTCGAATGTTTAAGCAAGATGAAATCAACAGTGGTAAAGATGTTGCGGTCGTCTCAAAGAAATTTGCGGAAGCAAATGGGTTCAACGTAGGGGACAAAGTAGTATTAGATAGCTCAGTCATGGATTTTAAACAAGATGGATCGACGGAAGAGTTAGCATCTCAAGACCACCCTGTAGAGATTATTGGTATATTTGAACCTACGAGTGTTGAAAAGAAAAAATCAGATGGAAAAGATCAAAAAGGCGGTATCCAAGAGCAGTTCATGGAAACAGCGCAATTTAATACATTATACATGCCAAATGATGCTGTAATGAATATCAACAAAATAGAATTTGAAAAAGGGAAAGAACTAGTACCAGATCGCTATAAAAAAGCAGATGGTACAGATATGTCAGTTGAAGATATGAATCAAATCACGCCTGTATACGTACTAAAAGCGCCAGAGGATATTGAAGCCTTTAAAGAAGAAGTAAAATCAATGATTCCAGACGGATATAAGTTAACAGCTTCAAGTGATCAATATGATCAAGTAGGCGGAACATTTAAAAAAATGTCTCAAATCTCTGGCTACGTAGTGCTTTTAGCCATCGGTGCCACTTTGTTGATCATTTCGTTAGTGGTCATCCTCTTCTTACGTGACCGTAAACATGAATTAGGAATCTATCTATCATTGGGCGAAACAAGAGCGAAAGTGATGCAACAAATTCTGATTGAATTATTACTCATTAGTCTAGTTGCTATGTGTTTGTCCTTAGTTACAGGGAATATTCTTGGAAAATTAGTTTCAGAATCTTTGATTGCCAGTGATGCATTTTCACAAACTAGCGATGCAGCAAGCCAAGGTGGTGCGATGGTGGTTGGTGGTGGAATGAATATGCCAACATTAACAACGGAAGATGTATCGAGTGCTTATGAAGTGAAATTCTCAATTAGTTATATCGTGACGTTCTTGATTGCAGGATTAAGTACAGTTTTATTATCTGCGATTTTACCTTTAACGTATGTTTTGCGGTTAAATCCAAAGAAAATCATGATGTAGGAGGAAACGATTATGACTATTTTACAAACAAAAAACGTAAGCTACTTTTATCAAGATGGAGACAAGCGGCGAATGATTTTACAAGATACATCGATCAATTTTGAACAAGGGCAATTTTATACGATTCTAGGCCAATCTGGTTCAGGAAAAACAACATTCCTTTCGTTGATCAGTGCATTGGATGAACCCAAATCTGGCGAAGTTTTATACAAGGGACAAAATATCAATAAAATTGGACTGGAAAAATATCGCCGAGACTATATCAGTATTATTTTTCAAAGTTACAATTTAGTTCCGTATCTAACAGCATTAGAAAATGTTTTAGTGGCGATGTCGATCACAGACAATGATATGCCAAAAGATAATCGTGAAGTAGCATATAATTTATTGGATTATATCGGAATCAATAAAGCGAAAGCTGATCGCTTGGTGGGACAACTATCAGGTGGTGAACAGCAACGTGTGGCAATCGCTAGAGCTTTAGCAACGAATGTCGATATTATTCTTGCTGATGAGCCGACAGGGAATTTAGATGAAGGAATGGAACAAGAAATCGTGGATATTTTTAAAGATTTGGCTGAAACTCATAATAAATGTGTGGTTGTTGTAACCCACTCGAATGAAATAGCAAAACAGTCAGATAAAACCTATTTTCTTAAGCAAGGTGAGTTGATGCTGAATGAGTGATTTTTTATCTAATTTCAATAAATCGAATTACGATAATACCAAAGAAAAAAAGATACAGGAAGACACTGATAAAGAAGAGCTAACGAATCAGAGAGCAACAGGATCTTCACTAAATGAACCGATTGATAAAAGAACGAGTGAGCCGCCAAACAAAATAGGACCAGTCAATGTAGCTGAACCTAAAGGAGATACTCCTAATACGGAACAAGAAACAACTTCTCAAACACGTAGAAGTCAGTCAGCAGATGAAACAGAAATAGACCCGACCTATCATAAGAAAAGGAAACGAAAGTTTTTACTGATTGGAATTGGGAGCTTTTTAGTGCTGTGTATCTTGTATTTTGGTTATTATCAAATGACACATGTTGCTCTTCCAGATTTTACTGGAAAAGAGTTGGCCGAAGCACGAACTTGGGCAACTGAAAATAAAGTGAAATTAAAAGTGGATCAAACTTATAGTAAAGAAGTAGAAGCGAATAAAGTAATCTCACAAAAAGTAAAAAAAGGCAGCAAAATCAAAAAAGGTGCTGAATTAACGATCAACGTAAGTACAGGTGCTGACCCAGAAGAAAAATTGAAGTTGCCTGATTTTATGACGATGAAAAAATCAGAAGTTGAAAAATGGATTAAAGATAATAAAGCAGAAAATATTTCTTTAATCGATGAATACAGTGATTCCTTGGAAAAAGGCAAAGCTGCGCGCTTTGAAATCGTCAATAAAGAAGTGACAAAAGAAAATTATAAGCGCAAAGATAAAGCCAATATGTATTATTCTAAAGGTAAAGAAACCTTTGAAAAAAATATCTCAGTTCCTGATTTTACGAAAAAAATGAAGACCGAAGTTGAAAGTTGGGCCAAAACAAATGACATAAAAGTGACGTATGAAGAAGCAAGCTCAGCCGAAATTCCAGCAGAAAGTATCATTTCTCAGAGTATTGCTAAAGATCAAAAAGTTGCTAAAAAAGACAGTTTGACCGTGACAGTCTCTTTAGGCAAAGGCTACACTGTTCCGAACTTTGCAGACTATACCCAAGAAGAAGCTGGGACAGCAATAGAAGGACTGACAGTTCAAGCGAAAAGTGTCTTTACGAATAATGTTCCGTATGGGCAATTGATTTCTCAAAGTGTTGAAGCAGGAACCCAGTTAACAAGCAAAGATGATTTGAAAGTAAAAGTTTACTATTCAGCTGGACAACCTTATCTTAAAGATTTAAGAGGGAGTACAGTGGAAGGCGATTTGCAAAAGCAATTTTATGACGAATTCCAATCAAAAGGCGCTAATATTCAATACACTGTCAGATATGTTGACTCTGCAGAACCTAAAGGCACAGTGGTGGGCATGAGTGCTTATAATTTATATGTACCATTGGAATACACTGTATCGTTGGATGTCAGCTTAGGAAATTTAGCAGGTGCGTCAAACTACGCGCCTAAATCTTCTGAAAAAGGTCCTGAAAGTGGGCCTTCCCCCAAAAATGAGGCTAAATAAAGTAAAATAAGACTAAAGAAAGAAACTAGGATAAATTATTTCCTAGTTTCTTTCTTTTTGTCAGGCAAAGAGTGGCAAAAAACAAATAAAAGTTTGGTGAGAATTGTTTTTTTTGAACAATTGATTAATAAATCAAATTTATTTTTTTAAATGGGTATATTTAGATCTAAATCATATTTTTTGTATAATTAGAAAAAAGTACGGTTTATTTGATTCTTTTGATTTTGTTATTTTTTAGTTTTATTAGGTTGCTATATAACATTTCCGTGGAAGGTTATTAATATTTTTATGATTTTTATTTGTATTTATGCAGTTTAATCTATAATGTTTGTTATTTAAAAATAAAAAATAGAGATTACTATTCTATTTTTTTTAAAGGAGAAAGGCTCGTTTTTTTTCTCATGGAATCCTCTTTTTTATAGAGTTTATCAAAGTTTTTATGAGTTGCGACAAAATATGGAAACATTCTACTGAAAAAGCATGATATAATTTACACGAAAACAGTTTTGTTAGTTAGGGGTGATAAAGTATTATGATGCGAAGGGGAGAAATCTTTTATGCAAATCTCTCGCCTGTTGTTGGTTCAGAGCAAGGAGGAATTAGACCAGTATTGATTATTCAAAATAATAAGGGAAACTTATTTAGTCCAACGTTGATTGTTGCACCTATAACTAGGAATGTGAATAAGAAAATGCAGCCAACACAGGTTAAGGTGGATATACCGCATGACGAAAGAATGACACCGTCATTGATATTATTAGAGCAAATCCGAACATTGGATAAAGAACGAATCCTTCATAAAATTTGTCAACTTCATGAAGACGATATGTTAAAGGTTAACCAGGCACTGAAAATAAGTATTGGTATTCGTTAATGGGAGTAGTACATAGGTAAAGATATACATAAATATTCGTAAATAAAGAAGTAAAAAATTAGGTCGAATGTTTTGCGAATATGTTTTTTTGGATTATGAAAAAATAAGAGGCCGAGACGAAAGATCTGCTTTTTTCTCGCCGTTTATTCGGATTTAGAGCGCGAAACAAAACTGTTTTTTAGTTTTGTCTCACGCTCTTATTTTTATTCAAAATCATCGAATGTAAATAAATAGAGAAGAAATCCCTTTGAAATTTTTAGGATTTATAGCTATAGTAGGTTCAAAGGAGTCGATAAGAATGGAAAAAATCCGCTATGGAATTTTAAGCACAGCTCAAATCGTTCCGCGTTTTGTTGAAGGAATCAATAAAAGTAGCGCAGGAGAAGCTGTCGCAATTGCTTCAAGAAGTTTGGATAAAGCCGAACAAATGGCAAAACAATTGAATATTCCAAGAGCTTATGGTAGTTACGAGGAATTATGTAAGAATGAAGAAATTGATATTGTTTATGTCGCTACATATAACAAAGGACATTATGAAGCAGCCAAATTGGCGTTGACATATCATAAGCATGTCTTACTTGAAAAGCCATTTACCTTAAAACTAGCGCAAGCAAAAGAACTTTTTGACTTAGCCGAAAAAAATGGCTGTTTCTTAATGGAAGCCCAAAAAGCTGTTTTTTTACCGATTAGCGTACAAGTAAAAAAAGCAATTCAGCAAAATAAAATTGGGAAAGTCCAATGGCTACAATCTGTAACGACATATCCCAACGTTGACCACATCTCTTGGTTCCATTCACTAGAGGCAGGTGGTGGAACGCTACATGGGTCAGGAAGTTACCCTATCCAATATATGCAGTTTATATTAGATCAAGAGATTGAAGAGTGCCATGGTAGTTCTACAAGAAGAAAAGGTGCAACAGATGATCAGGTAAATTTGGCTCTGAAGTTTGATGAACAAGCTTTGGCTACTATTTTTATTTCAGTAAAAATTGATATTCCAAGTAAAATGATCATTTACGGAGAAACAGGGCGTATAGAAATTCCGTATTTTTGGAAAACGAAACAAGCAATCATCTACTATGAAGATGGAAATCAAGAAAAATTGATTGGTGAGTTTGATAGTGAATTTGTTTTTGAAGTCGAACATGTTAATGAATGCCTTCAAAATAAGTGGCTAGAAAGTCCTATTATGACTAAAAAAATGACTTTAGGCACAGTAGAGCTAGTAGAACAACTTTATAGAGAATGGCTAAAAACGGATGAGTTGATATAGAAGAAGTTGCAATTGATGCTTATCTGTGTTAAAGTAATCCTCATGCGACGAGTTGACTCAATCAGATAGCTTCGGCTGTTCCGTTTTGACGGCTAGTGATTGACAAAACAGCAGAGGCACATATGTTAGATCATACCTACCGGATGTAGGCGTGTCGGATAAATATTTTTGTGGAGAAGATGTTATCTATTTATTTTTATAAATACTGCGTCAAAAAAGAAGACTTCGGTCTTCTTTTTTGTTGTGAAATATATCGTATTTTCTTGTTATCTATCTCCATGGCAAAAATGGTTGCACTAGTTGGTGCAAAAAGTATTCAATAATGGATAATTTATATTGCACTAAGTAAAAATGGCGTCAAACCGTACTATTTCGCTTGAAATATAAGAAGGATGTCATATAAAATAACGTTTCGAGCAATACAAATATTTCAAATATAATAGTATACTAAGAAAGTTGCACTTGTGTAAGTGCAACTTTTTTGTGTTGTTATGCAATAAAAATCAAGCTATAGTTCAAGTGTAAGGGAAAGAAAGTTGGTGAGTATATGTCACTGCACTTATCAAAACGAGAAATAAAAATCTTGTTATTGCTTTTAGATTTAGAAGACAGTGTTACAACAAAAGAATTGGCAGAAACCTTCCATGTCAGTGTGCGGACAATCAAATATGATTTAGAAAATGTCCGCGATTGGTTCAAAGAACAAAATGTTTTACTCAAAACGCGGCGTAATAAAGGAATTTGGCTAGAGATACCCGATTCAGAAAGATTGACTTTGAAAAATGAAATTATTGAAGTAGAGCGATTTGAAACGTATCCTGATCAAGAGTTGAGAGTCAATCAGTTGATTTTTCGCTTGTTATTAGCCTCTAACTATTTAACTTCACAAGAATTGGCAGATGATCTTCAAGTGAGTCGTAATACGATCATTAGTGATTTAGATCGTGTGGAAGAATTGATCCACAATTATGAACTTGCACTTAATCGCCAAAGTCGCCAGGGATTTTCTATTGTTGGGGAAGAGAGCAAAATTCGTTTGTTGATGGAATATATCACGCAAAAAGAAATAACTGAATATGATATTTACCAGATTATGAGTTATTTTGTTCAATCAGGACAACAAAAGAAAATGCAGGAAGTTCACGTTGGGGTCAATACGATTTTTCAGAAAATCTATCAAGTTGCGTTAAAAGAAATGACAGGTCTGTTAGATCCTTCTTTGTTTGATCAATTTAATTACGCTGAAATACTCTCGATTACATTACGTGTGGCAATTGCGGCATCCAGAATGCAGCTCCATCACACGGTTGGTGGCTATAAAATGCTCACGAATCAAAAAGTATTACAGCAAAAGCAAGAATTACCGTTTTTATTGATGAAGAAAGTTTTCAATCATTATGAATTACCACTTTTAGCAGATGAATATTTCTATATCTATAGTGATGTGTTCGTTGCAAATAATCAAAAGGACATTGTTGGCCTGACGGAAGAGTTGATCAAAGATGTGTCTGAAGAAATCAATTTTCCTTTTTATCGTGATCGTCAACTATTTACAAATCTTTTCGCACATTTATCCTTACGACTAACAAAGAAACATCTTTTTATAAATGAGTATAATCCCTTTGTTGATGATATCAAGGCTAAGTATCCACAATTGTTTTCAGCGATTCAGCTTGCCAGCCAAAGTGATATCGAAGGTTCAGTCTTGTTGATCAATGATTCATTTATTGCCTATATTGCTTTGCACTTTTTGGTTGCGTATGAAAAAAATCTACATGAAGTCAATGTGGTCAGGATCGTGTATGTATGTTCAACTGGTCTAGGTGTGACGAGTTTGATTGAACAAAAAATCATGGAAGACGTTTCAAATGTTGAAATTGCTGGATTTGCATCCGTTTTAAATGCAGTAGATGTAATAGAAGAAAAAAATCCAGATTTGGTTTTAAGTATTTTTCCAATCGAAATTGTAAATCGTCCTTTTGTTAAAGTGAATCCGCTACCGACAGAAGCAGATATTCATAGTATTCAAGAGGAAGTCAATAAAATTTTGACGCATACAAAAACAGGCAAGGTCCCACGATTGATCCCTCGTCAACAAATAAAAGAAAAACAAGGAATCGAAGCGGAAAGTAGAGATATTCTTGTACGGACCTATGTAATCTATGAAGAATTACTTAAAGCATTTGCTGAAAAATTGACGCAAGAATATAAAGAAGCGTTTTTACTTCATGTGATGCTGATGGTCCATCGAATCACTTTTGATAGTCAATACGAAAGTGAAGGGAATATTGTTAAAGAGACTTTGTTGGCACAGCAAGAATTAGTTGAACAAATAGAACGAATTTTTGCTAAAAACGATCTAATGGTTAATCAAGCAGAAATTACTGCTTTATTGAATTATATAAGAGAGGAGGGGCACGCATGAAGTTAAATGACGATGCTCAAAAAATCATTGATGAAAGCCCAAATAGAGTTGAGTTGGAAGCATCACTGGAAAAAATCAATACATTGTTAGTAGAACAAGCAATTCAGCCGACTGAATTACAATGGACGATTTTGATCAATCATGTCAATGAAATGATCAAACGCTCGATTGCAGATGAAAAAATGTCTGGCGTTGATCCAATAATGTTTGAAGAAGTATCTAAAGAAGCGTTAGCGATTGCAGATCAAGTTGTTCAGCATATTGGAAATCTACCGCAAGACGAGATGTATGTATTATCGATCCATTTTGAAGCAGCAAGACAAAATGAAGCATAAGAGAAAATAGAAGCATCAATGATGCACGTTTAAATAAAAAATTGGAGGAATAAATCATGATAACAGTAGTAATTGCAGATCGTTTAGGTAAAGGTCAAAATGTTGCAAAAGGGGTAGAAGCAGCTGGCGGCAAAGCAGTTGTTGTGCCGGGAATGGGTGCAGATATGCGTTTAGGAGATGTCATGCAACAAGAAAATGCGGATCTAGGGATTTCATTTTGCGGAAGCGGTGGTGCAGGTGCATTAACAGCTGCTACAAAATATGGCTACCCAGAACGTCACGGTATGCGTTCTATTGATGAAGGTGTGACAGCAATTAATGATGGTAAAACGGTATTAGGTTTTGGTTTTATGGATCAAGAAGAATTAGGGAAACGTATAGTGGAAGCGTATCTGAAAAAGAACGCCTAACATTAAAACTGGAGGGGGAGAACCAAATGGAAAAAGTAACAATTAAAAAGCGTCAGGTCATTCAGGTCGAAGGGACAGGAAAAGAAAAAAATCTGGCTTTTGCAAATGCGTTGAATCAAATCCATAATCGTGTATTAAAAGAAAAAGATGATGTGATCGTTCGAATTGAACCGCTGGATATTCAAATCGTAAAAGCAGAACAAGAAACCTTTACAGAGCGCTTTTTCTTTTTCTTTTTACCTCGTACACGTGCAGATTATCGTGTATTGTTGGATGTTGAAGTTGAAATTACATTGATTGAAATGGAAACAATTCCGTTTATTGAAAAAAGAGTTACTGATCCAAATGGTCTTCCAATCCCTTTTGGAAAGAAAAACAGAATGCATAAGGGGGCAAATTAAATGGATGTTTTAGTCGTTTTACTCAAGTCACTATTGATTGGGGGATTAGTTGGATTTGCAGCAGGAGCAGGAGCTGCAAGAATGTTCCATGCGCCAAGCACACAAGGACTCGGTGCTTTTAGAACGTTAGGTGAAATGAACGCTTGTGAAGGAGATGCGGCCAGTCATTTTTCATTTGGACTAGGATTCTTCTTTAATGCTTGGGCATCAACTGTTGGAGCAGGAGCATTTACTCAAGATGTGGATCACCGTGTGATTCCTAACTGGGCAGCAGCAGCATTATTAGTAAAAAATAAAAATGTTTCTGAAACAATGCATAACCCGAAAAAAATGGGGATTTCAGGTGCAATTGTTGGGATGCTAGTCGTGGCTTTCTTGAATACGACGGCTTCTGCAATTCCAGAATCATTACAAGTAACTGCGGTTGCAGTTTTAGTACCGGCAGCAAATTTATTGATCAATACAGTAATGCCAGTTTTATTCTGGTTAGCAGCGATTGATGCTGGAAAACGCTCTGGACTTTGGGCAACAATTTTTGGTGGTCTTGCAACGATGATCATGGGAAATGCAGTTCCAGGTGTTGTACTAGGAATTCTAATTGGTAAAGGTGTCGATGAAATCGGCTGGAACAAAGTAACGAAAAGCATGATGGCAGCAGTTATTCTATTATTTGTACTTAGTGCTTTTTTCCGAGGATTCGATTTACAAATGATCGAAAGTTTCCGTTTACAGATTCCAGGTTGGCTGCAAAATATGCATGATGTTTTTAGTATCGGCAAGTAACTAAATAGAAAGTGGGGAACCTTAATGGATGAAATAGTAGAATTAGAAAAAAAGAATTTTTGGTTTGCTGATTGGTCATTTCCGATTTTAGTCGGGTTATTATCAGCAGGTGTGTTTGCTGGAACGCATATGTATATAGAGCATGGCGTGGGAGCTTTTAATGAAGTGGCAATCGTTGCGATGTTAAAAGCTGGAATGGACGGCGGCTCTTATGGTGCAGCTGCGGCATTTGGGGCAAGTTTCTTGTTTGCACGTATTTTGGAAGGGTCATTAGTCGGTATTTTAGATATTGGCGGAGCGATTTTAACTGGAGTTGGGATTGGGGTTCCAGCGATTCTTTTAAGTATGGGAATCACAGCACCCGTTGAAAACTTTGGACTTTCCTTACTAACTGGGATGGTTCTTGGATTGATTATCGGTGGAATTATTATTATGATTCGGAAATTTACAATCAATCAGTCAAATTCTACATTTGGTGCGGATGTCATGATGGGAGCTGGAAATGCTTCTGGCCGTTTCTTAGGTCCTTTGATCATTATTAGTGCATGTGGGGCTTCGGCTCCAATCGGTATTGGCTCAATTATCGGGGCTGTAATTTTCTATGTGTGGAAAAAACCAATTGCTGGTGGTGCGATTTTAGGTGCAATGATATTTGGTGCAATATTCCCAGTTGATTTACCTAGTTAAAGTCAATTAAAATTGCACTATTCTTTTGAAAACCGTTTACATTATAATGTTACCATGTTATTATGAATGGGAAATAATTTGATTTTTTATTCATACTAATTTTTTGAACGGAGGACAAAAGAAATGAATGGTTTTGTGCAATGGATGGAAGTAAAATTGATGCCGATCGCCAATAAATTTGGCTCTCAAAGGCATATGACGGCGATCAGAAAGGGCCTTATTGCAACTATGCCTTTGACGATCGTGGGTGCTTTTTTCACAGTATTTCAGAATATTCCAATCGATGCTTACATGAAATTTATTGAACCCTATCAAGCAGTTTTAGATATTCCATCTCGGTATACAATGGGGATTTTAGCTCTGTATGCAACATTTGGTATTGCCTCTTCTTTGGCGACGAGTTATAAATTAGATTCTTTAACTTGTGGGATCTTAGCAGTGATGGCCTTTTTGGTCACAGCAGCTCCACCAACTCGTGTTTTTGAAGACGTAAAAGATGTTATTGGTGCAGGCCGTTACATTAATTTAGCTAATATAGGTTCTGCTTCATTGTTTGGAGCGATTGTTACAGCGCTAGTTTCTGTAGAAATCTACCGCTTCTTTATTCAAAAGGATATTACGATAAAAATGCCTGATGGTGTTCCACCAGAAGTTTCCAATTCGTTTATCGCGCTGATTCCTGGCGCTGTGATTTTATTGTTATTCTGGGTGATTCGTCATGTGATTGGTTTTGACTTAAATGGTTTCTTGAGTACGTTATTAATGCCTTTGAAAGATACCTTAGCTGGAAACAGCTTATTTGGTGGGCTACTTACCGTCTTCTTGATTTGTTTCTTCTGGGTTTTAGGGATTCACGGACCGGCAATTATGGGACCTGTCATCAGACCATTTTGGGATATGTCGATTGCAGAGAATACACTTGCTTTCCAAGAAGGTGCATCGGTTCATAATTTGCCAAATATCTTTACTGAACAATTTTTACAGTGGTTTATCTGGATCGGTGGCGCCGGTACTACTTTAGCTTTAGTCGTTTTAATGATGTTTTCTAAATCAACATACTTGAAAAGTTTAGGACGTTTGTCCTTCCTACCAGGATTATTTAATATTAATGAACCAGTGATTTTTGGTACACCGATCGTAATGAACCCAATATTAGGGATTCCGTTTATCGTGGCACCGTTGATCACAACAACTTTTTCTTATTTCTTAACTGTGACAAATGTGATCCCAATGATGGCAGCGCGTTTACCATTTGCCATACCTGCGCCGATTGCCGCTTGGATGAGTACAAACTGGAGCGTACCAGCAGCACTGCTTGTTTGCGTTAATTTCGCGATTACTTTGGCGATTTACTACCCATTCTTCAAAGTATATGAAAAACAACAGTTAGACAAAGAAGCAGAAGAGCTGGCGGCTGAACAAAAAGCAAAATCAGCTGCTTAATTAAGAAGAGAGGGAGGGTAGTAGTGTTACTATCCTCTTTGGTGATTAAGGTCATGATAATTTGGTTTATTGTATTTTTTATTCTTAGTCAAGTAATGATTGAAAAGAAGTGGCTACCTGCAAAATTTATGGAATTGAGATTATTATATTTGTGTATAGCTTCGATTGGGTTGATTTTCTTATCAATCGTGATTGGAATTTTAATCAAACAACCTGTATTCATAGTAGGGACCGTAACCATATTGTGCAGCTCAGTACTTTCTTTTAAATATCGTAATAAATTCGACCATATAAAGCGAGGGTAAAAGCCATGAAAAGAGCATTAGGTGTATCTGTATATCCAGATCATAGTGATACAGAAAAAGATAAAGCGTATTTGAAAAAGGCCAGTGAATGTGGGTTTTCACGAATCTTTATGAGTATGTTGGAAGTAACAGAAGGCAAAGAAGTTGTAAAAGAAAAGTTCAAATCGTTGATTGCTTTTGCAAAAGAGTTAGGGTATGAAACGATTTTAGATGTGGCACCGAATATTTTTGATGAATTACAAATTTCATATGATGATTTAACGTTCTTTTATGAGACTGGTGCTGACGGTATTCGGTTAGATGCTGGATTTGATGGCAACAAGGAAGCGAAGCTGACGTTTAATCCATTTGATTTAGCGATTGAACTGAATATGAGTAACGATGTGGCGTATCTTGATAATATTTTGACCTATGAAGCCAACGTTCCATTTCTTTATGGATGTCACAACTTTTATCCGCAGGAAGGGACAGCTTTGCCGTATGATTTCTTTGAGCGCTGTAGTGTTCGTTTTAAAAAACATGGGATTCGAACAGCGGCATTTATCAATTCTCAAGCAGGCAAGATTGGTCCTTGGGATGTGAATGATGGATTGCCAACATTAGAAATGCACCGACATTTACCAGTAGATATCCAAACAAAACATTTATTTGCAACGGGCTTGATTGATGATGTGATTATTGGAAATGCCTATGCATCAGATGAAGAATTAGAATTACTAGGCAGCTTAAATCGTTATCAATTAGAATTCGCTGTTGAATTTAAAGAGGATGCAAACAAGGTTGAAAAGGAGATTATATTGAATGAACAGCACTTCCGTCGTGGGGACATTACGGATCAAGTGGTTCGTTCAACCGAAGTACGTAAAAAATACAAGAATGAAGCCAATCCAGCACATGACAATACAGAAGGATTTCAAGTTGGAGATGTTGTGATCGGCAATGATGCGTTTGGGAAATACAAAAATGAGCTGCAAATTGTTTTACAGCCGCATTCAGATGACCGTAAAAATAAAGTAGGTCAAATAACAGAGAAAGAATTGTTGTTGTTGGATTTTGTAAAACCCTGGACAAAATTTAGATTTAAAGAAAAGTAGGGGATAAAATGAGTTACGACTTAATTATAAAAAATGGGCAAACCATTGAAGGTAGACCAATAGAAATAGCAATTAATGCTGGGAAAATTGCAAAAGTTGCCGATAAAATCGAAGCAGATAGTAAGAAAGTTGTTGAATTATCAGCGGACACTTATGTATCCGCTGGTTGGATCGATGATCATGTCCATTGTTTTGAAAAAATGACTTTGTATTATGATTTTCCAGATGAAATTGGTGTTAAAAAAGGCGTAACGACCGTAATTGATGCGGGTACGACAGGTGCAGAAAATATCCATGAATTTTATGACTTAGCCAAAAAAGCGAAAACCAATGTTTATGCTTTAGTGAATATTTCAAAATGGGGGATCGTTGAACAAGACGAATTGGCAGATCTTAGTAAGGTGAAAGAAGAATTAGTTCATAAAGTATTGACTGAACTGCCAGATTTTGTTGTAGGAATAAAGGCCCGCATGAGTAAAACGGTGATCGGGGACAATGGGATCACTCCTTTAGAAATGGCTAAGAAGATTCAAAAAGCAAACAATGATCTGCCTCTGATGGTGCATATTGGATCGGCTCCACCAGAATTGGATGAAATCCTAGCACATATGTCTAAAGGTGATGTACTGACCCATTGTTTCAATGGCAAACCAAACGGGATTTTGGATCAATCAACAGATAAGATTAAAGAATTTGCATGGGAAGCCTATGATAAAGGGATTGTTTTTGATATTGGTCACGGAACGGACAGTTTCAATTTTCATGTTGCTGAAACGGCATTATCTGAAGGAATGAAAGCAACATCAATCAGTACAGATATTTATATCCGTAACCGTGAAAAAGGACCTGTGCATGATTTAGCTACTACAATGGAAAAATTACGTGTAGTTGGTTATGACTGGTCTGAAATCATTGAAAAAGTAACCATTGCTCCTGCTGAAAATTTCCGATTTGAGTCAAAAGGTCAGTTGAAAGAAGGATATGATGCTGATATCACGATCTTTACAATTGAAGCAGGTCAAAAGACCTTGACAGATTCCAACGGATTTACCAGAGAAGCAAAAGAATTGATCAAACCTGTAAAAACCATTATTGGAGGAACAGTCTATGACAATTAGTTATGAAAAATTCAACCTAAAAGAAGTCATCAATGCCTCAGGTAGAATGACGATTTTAGGGGTATCAAAAGTGTCAGAAAATGTCTTAGCTGCTCAAAAATTTGGCGGCGAACATTTCTTTGAAATGAGTGAGTTAAGTATTCAAACAGGTGCTTATTTAGCGAAACTTTTAGGAGTTGAAGATGCCCAAGTCGTTTCTTCCGCATCTGCTGGTATCGCACAAAGTGTGGCTGCTTTGATTGGTGAGGGTTCTGTTTATCATGCTTATCATCCCTACACAGATAAAATCACTAAGCGGGAAATAATTCTACCTAAAGGGCACAATGTAGATTATGGGACGCCTGTTGAAGTGATGGTCGAACAAGGTGGTGGTCAAGTTATAGAGGCTGGTTACGCTAATATGTGTTCACCAGAACATATCGAAATGATGATTACGGATCAAACGGCTGCGATTCTTTATATCAAGAGTCATCATACTGTTCAAAAAAGTATGTTAAGTGTTGAAGAAGCAGCAACCGTAGCGCAGAAACATAAGCTACCATTGATTGTGGATGCCGCAGCAGAAGAGGACCTGTTCAAATACATCAAAGCAGGTGCAGATCTAGTGATTTATAGTGGTGCAAAGGCTATCGAAGGTCCAAGTGCAGGACTTGTGATTGGGAAAAAAGACTATATCGAATGGATTCGCCTGCAAGGAAAAGGAATCGGAAGAGCGATGAAAATCGGTAAAGATAACATTCTAGGATTTACCCAAGCGGTAGAGGATTATGTGAAAAATGGTAGTGAAGCAGGGGATTCAATGCAAGCACGATTAACACCATTTATCGATAGTCTAAATAAAATCACAAATATTGAAGCTAAAATCGTTCAGGACGGTGCAGGTAGAGATATTTATCGTGCTAGTATCAAAGTAAGTGGCGTAAAATCAGCTAAAGAAGTCATCCAAGAACTAAGAGCTGAGAGCCCTGCAATATATACTCGTGAATACCAAGCAAACAACGGTATCATCGAATTCGATATCCGTTCAGTCAATGAAGAAGAAATGAATAAAATCGTGACTCGTTTAACCGAAATCATGAAATAAAAAAATTATAAACAGGAGTGAATCAATCATGACATTAACACCAAATTATTTAGAAAACCGTATTTGCCTAAACGTCCTAGCTAACTCAGTAGAAAATGCGAAAGACTGTTATGAAGCAGCAGAAGGACACATTGTATTAGGTGTATTATCTAAAAACTATCCAACTGACGAAGCTGCGATTGAAGACATGAAAAAATATGCCGCAGAAACGAACAACGCATTATCTGTTGGTTTAGGTGCAGGTGATCCAAATCAAAGCCAAATGGTATCAAGAATTTCAAAAGAATTACAACCCCAACATGTCAACCAAGTCTTTACAGGTGTAGGTACATCACGTGCATTATTAGGTCAAAACGAAACAATCGTCAATGGCTTAGTATCACCAACAGGTAAAGTCGGCATTGTCAATATCGCTACAGGTCCATTAAGCTCACAAACACCAGCTGGCGAAGTTACGATCGAAACAGCGATTCGTTTATTACAAGATATGGGGGGCAGCTCAATCAAATTCTTCCCAATGAAAGGCTTAGCACATATCGAAGAATATAAGGCAGTCGCTGAAGCATGTGCTAAATATGACTTCTACCTAGAGCCAACAGGGGGAATCGATTTAGAAAACTTTGAAGAAATCGTACAAATCGCAGTAGATGCCGGAGTGAAGAAAATCATCCCTCACGTGTATAGCTCAATCATCGATTCAACAACAGGAGATACAAGACCAGAAGATGTCAAAACATTACTTGGGATGATCAAAAATACATTAAAAAAATAAAAGCTGAGTGAGCTCGTTCAGCGTTGACAGAAAAATAGGAAAATATGACTGAGGCGAAATGTGCCTCATTCATATTTTGTCTTTTTTCCGAAACGCAAGCTCACAAAGCTAGATAAAAATAAAAGCTGAACGAACTCGTGAAGCTAAGAAATAGGCAGGGATCGACATGAGAATTGCAGCATTTGGTGAAATAATGATGCGCTTGACGCCACCAGAATATCTGATGTTGGAACAAACCAAAGAATTACGTTTAGACTTTACAGGAACAGGAGTTAATATTTTAAGTAACCTCGCTCATTTTGGCTGTCAAACAAGTTTACTGACAAATCTTCCTAACAACCGATTAGGTGAAGCAGCTAAAGCAAGTGTCCGTCAGTTAGGGATTCAAGATCGTTGGATCGGTTTTTCTGGTGATCATATTGGTTCTTATTTTGCAGAAATGGGGTTTGGACCAAGACCGACACAAGTAACGTATCAAAATCGTCGAAACAGTTCATTTGGTGTGAGTGGAGCTTCTAAGTATAATTTCGATATATTTTTAGCTGAAACCGATTTAGTGCATATTTGTGGAATTTCATTAAGTTTGACAGAAGAAACTCGTGAGGCTGCGTTTGTTTTAGCCGAAAAGGCGCATGCTCTAGGAAAGAAAGTCTGTTTCGACTTTAATTTTCGACCTAGTTTAAATGAAGTGCATGGTACTTCATTTATGAAGGAACAATATGAAAAAATACTACCATATTGCGATTTAGTTTTTGGTAGTCAACGTGATTTAACAGACTTATTGGGAATGAAGCTTGATGAAACAGTGGAACCGTCTAAACAGTTTGAAGCATTAATTCACCAATTTATGCTGGAATATCAGATTGAACGCTTTGCTGGGACGATTCGTCAAGGCGAAGGGAATAAACATTATTTAACTGGTTTTTTATTCGATTTAGAAAGCTATGTTCAATCAGCTCCCCGCGAGATTATTAATTTGGATCGAATCGGTGCAGGTGACGGTTATGCTGCAGGGATTTTGCTTGGATATAGTGAATCATGGTCATTACTAGAAACAGTAGAATTTGCCACTGCCAATGGCGTTTTGGCGCATACAATTCAAGGAGATGTTCCGCTGACAACGCGAAAACAAGTTAGACATATCATGGAACAACCAACGGTAGATTTGATCCGCTAGAGGAAAGATTAGAATGAAAAAGTGTAAATGCGTTTATACTACTTTCGTTCTAGTCTTTTTTTCATTATAATGAGTATGAGCTGGAATTTAGCGAAACCATTTACGTAGCTGGGATAAATTGGTATGCTAAAGGAGTAGTGAATACATACATGTTATTTTTTTTAAAAGTCTGTTTGTAGGAGGAGATCAACGTGACCGATGAAAATATTTGGAAAGCACTAGACGATGATGTTTTGAAAGATAGTATTCGAAAACGACCAGGTATGTACATTGGTGGAATTGGTTCGACAGGCTTGGAAAGTATGGTGCTGCAAGTGCTGGATCATTTGCTGCAATTGGCAGTTGATCTAAAGCAGACAGAACTGTCGATCGAACTTTCAAAGACGCAATTCATTTTTTCTTTTTTTAGTAAAAAAGGGTTATTTTTAGATAAAAGTCCTGAAGAACAGTATACACCGCCTTATCTTTTTCTTTCTGTCGTCAATGCGTTGTCAGAACAATTAGGTTTTGGGGTAGAAAAATTAGGGAAGCGAACGATTCAAATCTATCAAAATGGACAGCTGAATAAAAAAGCGCTGATTCCTTCGGAAGATGAAGGGCAAAGAATCGAGCTGGCCTTTACACCAGATGAGACATTATTTGGCAATAAGCCGGTATCCTATTTTGTTTTATTTAACCGATGTCAAGAACTAGCAATGCTAAATAGCGGGTTGACTATTTCGTTGACCGATGGTAAAAAACAGAAAAATTATTTTCATTATGAGCAAGGTCTCGTAGATTATATTTTTCAAAAAGATGACAGTATCACGCGCAGCGGTCAACCATTGAGCATTAATACGATCAGTGAAGGTGTGACGATTCAAGCTGTCATCTCAAAAAATGGTTCGACGAGTATTAAAGACAGTTTCGTCAACGGTCATTTACCTTCTGATGGCGGAACACATCTTGATGGATTTGTGCAAGGGACTGTTGACGCAATCAATCAATTTTTAGAGGAAACGAATCGCTTGAAATACTTAACAACAGATAATTTTTCAGAACGTTTTGACGTCGTTTTGTCAATTCAAGTCAAACGACCAAGATACACTGGGGCGATCAAGAAGAAAATCAGAAATCCTGAGCTGTATAAAATCGTGAAAGAAGCGGTATTCACTGAAGTTTCTATCTTCTTAAAACGACATCCTGCTTGGTATTTAAACTAAGATCAAAGCACTGAAAGGAAACGAGGATGAAAATTTTTGTCGATGGTGATGGTTCACCGGTAAAAGATACTACAATTGAAGTTGCCTTAACTTATTCACTTGAGGTTGTGATCGTAACGAGTATCGATCATTATTCTTTGAAAGAGTATCCTAAAAACGTTTCATTTGTTTATGTTGACAAAGGGGCTGATGCTGCTGATTTTAGAATTGTTCAACTGATCAAAAGAGAGGACCTTTTAGTGACACAAGATTATGGGTTAGCTTCATTAGTTTTGCCTAAAGGTGTGTGCGTACTTCATCAGTTGGGCTATCAATACACAGAAGCAAACATCGATGGATTATTAGAACAACGATATTTTAGTGCGAAAGTTCGCAAAAGTGGTGGTCATACAAAGGGACCTAAAGCATTTACAGCAGAAGATCGTGCGACCTTTAAAGGGAAGTTAATCGAAGTAATCGAGGCGAAAAAAGAGGATTTATATGTAGAATAAGGCATACTTAATTGAATGCTTTATTTTTTTATATCTTTCATATCAGGCAAATCAATGCACTTTTCTCGATTAAAAGAATACCATGGCTGAAAAACTTCCTTGATTTAATGATTTGTTTCTATTCGGACTGTGGCTTTTATGCTAAAATATGAAAGAGCTATTTCGAATTTCTCTGTTGATGCAACAGTATAGAAGAAAATTTAGGAGGAAAAGCATTTGAAGATTATTTTGCTATATGGTGGGAGAAGTGAAGAACATGATGTTTCTATACTATCTGCCTATTCCGTTTTAAATGCGATTTATTATAATTACTATCAAGTCCAACTGGTCTTTATTAGTAAAGAGGGACAATGGGTCAAAGGACCGATCCTAACAGAAAAACCTGAAAGTAAGGATATTCTTAAACTAACTTGGTCTGAGGATGGGGAAATAGATAAATGGGGTGAATTTACTGGTAAAGTGATTCAACCTTGTGATATTCAAGAAGAAGATGCAATCGTCTTCCCAGTATTGCACGGGCCAAATGGTGAGGATGGAACGATTCAAGGCTTTTTAGAAACGATTGGAATGCCCTATGTCGGAGCTGGCGTATTAGCTAGTGCTAATGCAATGGACAAGATTATGACGAAGTATTTGCTTCAAACAGCAGGTATCCCTCAAGTACCATATGTTCCAGTTTTAAAAAGCAATTGGAAAGAAAATCCTAAGAAGGTTTTTGAACAGTGTGAAGGCTCTTTGATTTATCCTGTTTTCGTCAAACCTGCTAACATGGGTTCTAGTGTGGGAATCAGCAAAGCCGAAAATCGTGAAGAGTTACAAAATGCTTTAGAAGAAGCGTATCGCTATGATTCACGTGCAATTGTTGAACAAGGGATCGAAGCACGCGAAATCGAAGTGGCTATTTTAGGAAATGAAGATGTACGGACAACACAACCTGGTGAAATTGTAAAAGATGTTGAATTTTATGATTACAACTCAAAATATATCGATAATCAAATCACAATGCAAATTCCAGCAGAAGTGCCAGATGAAGTTCATCAAAAAGCACAGGAATATGCTAAAAAAGCCTATACTATATTAGATGGTAGTGGATTGAGTCGCTGTGATTTCTTTTTAACAAGTAAGAATGAATTATTCTTAAATGAATTAAATACTATGCCTGGTTTTACTCAATTTAGCATGTATCCATTGCTATGGGAAAATATGGGGTTGAAGTATAGTGATTTAATTGAAGAGTTGATACAATTAGCGTTAAATCGTTTTAAACAAAGACAAAGTTTTTTCGAAAGATAAAAAATAGGGAGGAGATAAAACCGTAGAAGTTTTGTCTCAGCCCTTTTCTGGTTAAGAGTACTAAAAAATAATTGTATCTGATTGAACTTGATCGATCGCACAATTAAGAAGGAGAACAAAACAATGAAACTAACTTTCTGGGAAGCGGCCGAAGCAATCAAAGCAACCAATGATTGGAAACAATGGCCTGATTTCGACTTGACTGGCATTGAATTTGATAGTCGTTTGATTCAGTCGAATAATCTGTTTGTGCCACTAAAAGGAGAAAATGATGGACATTCATTTATTGAGAGTGCCATAGAAAAAGGCGTGGGTGCTACACTTTGGAGTGCAACAAAAGCGGCACCAGAGAAATTACCGACTCTACAAGTTTCGGATACTTTAAAAGCTATGCAGGATTTAGCAGTTTATTATTTAAAAAAAATGAAGCCAACGGTCATTGCGATTACTGGAAGTAACGGTAAAACAACAACAAAAGATATGACTGAAGCTGTTTTGGCGCAACAATTTAAAACGTATAAAACGCAAGGCAACTATAATAATGACATCGGTTTACCCTATACTATTTTACATATGCCAGACGAAACAGAGAAACTAATTTTAGAGATGGGTATGGATCACGCAAATGAAATTGATTTTCTATCGAGACTGGCTCAGCCAGATGTGGCAGCCATTACAATGATTGGTGAGGCGCATATTGAAAATCTTGGTTCAAGAGCAGGAATTGCAAAAGCAAAAATGGAAATCACTGCAGGACTTGCTAAGAGCGGTCTGTTGATTATTCCAGCAGATGAACCATTATTATTGCCATTGACAAAAGAGTTACCGCAAGCGATCAAAACATTTGGTCTGGTACAAGCGGACTGTATGGCTGAGATCATTGAAGCGCAAAAAGAATTTACATCGTTTAAAATAAGCGGTTCAAACACATTATTTACGATTCCTGTTCTAGGTGAATATAACGTAGGAAATGCCTTGATTGCCATTAGTATTGGTCAGTGGTTTGAACTTTCAGAAGAAAAAATCAAAATTGGCTTAGCTGATTTTAAATTAACTAAAAATCGCACAGAATGGCTAAAAAGCAGTACAGGTATTGAAATTTTAAGTGATGTTTATAATGCGAATCCCACAGCAATGAATTTAGTGCTGGATAGTTTTAGTCAAATGCCTACACAAGGAAAACGAGTGGCTGTTTTAGGGGATATGCTTGAGCTAGGGCCTGATTCTGCTAGTATGCACGCTTCTGTGAGTGAACATTTAAAGCCAACAGAAATCGATGAAGTTGTTCTTTATGGATCTGAAATGCAAGCATTATATGATAGTCTGACGACAAAATATGAAAAAAAATATCTCCATTATTTCAAAAAAACAGAAAAAGCAGCGTTAACGGATACATTAAAAGAAATTCTTGAACCAAAAGATATGGTTATTTTAAAAGCAAGTAACGGGATGGGGTTAAATGAAGTAGTCACTAAACTTCTCGAAATTTAGCAAGCTTTCATAAAACTTGCTGAAAATGTAAATCTATGCTAAAATAACCTATTGCCGAAAGATCGAAGTAGATAAAACGAAAGTACCTATTGAAGATACTTTTCTATCATATAAAGATTAAAAAAGCTGAACGAACTCGTTTGGCTTTTCTAGTGCCTGTAGCTTCATAAGGTGGATTTTTCGGTAACGCTAATGAGAAAATAAACTAAACCTATGTTGAAGGTTTACTGACTCCATGAACATTTTCGAAATTAGTGAAAGTCAAATCACCTGTAACACTATTAAATTAGAAGAATCACTTTCTTCTGCAACAAACACTATTAGGAGGATATCATTTGAAATTTAAAGAACTAGGTTTAGAAACAGATTTATTGGCAGCAATCGAGCGCTCAGGATTCGAAGAAGCAACACCCATCCAAGAGGAAACAATCCCTCTAGCATTAGCAGGAAAAGACGTAATTGGACAAGCACAAACTGGTACTGGTAAAACTGCTGCGTTCGGCTTACCAATGTTGCAAAAAATTGATACATCAAACCGTGTCTTGCAAGGAATTGTTATTGCACCAACACGTGAATTAGCGATCCAAACACAAGAAGAATTATACCGTTTAGGCCGCGACAAAAAAATCCGTGTACAAGCAGTTTATGGCGGAGCTGATATTGGCCGTCAAATTCGTGGATTAAAAGAAAATCCACATGTTGTTGTCGGAACACCTGGACGTTTATTGGATCACATCAATCGCCGCACATTAAAACTAGATACAATTGAAACATTAGTTTTAGATGAAGCAGACGAAATGTTGAACATGGGATTCTTAGAAGATATCGAAAAAATCATCTCTAAAATTCCGTCAGCACGTCAAACATTACTATTTTCAGCAACAATGCCGCCAGCAATCAAAAATATTGGCGTGAAATTCATGAAAGAACCAGAACACGTGAAAATCAAAGCAAAAGAAATGACTGCAGATTTGATCGATCAATATTACGTACGTTCAAAAGACTTTGAAAAATTCGATGTGATGACGCGTTTATTGGACGTTCAAACTCCAGAATTAACCATTGTTTTTGGTCGTACAAAACGTCGTGTAGATGAATTAGCTCGTGGTCTAGAAGCTCGTGGATATAAAGCTGAAGGAATTCATGGGGATTTATCTCAACAAAAACGTATGAGTGTTTTACGTTCATTCAAGAGTGGAAACTTAGATATCTTAGTAGCAACAGACGTTGCAGCTCGTGGGTTAGACATTTCTGGTGTAACACATGTTTATAACTACGATATCCCACAAGATCCAGAAAGCTATGTTCACCGTATCGGCCGTACTGGTCGTGCTGGTAAAGGCGGAATGTCAGTGACTTTCGTTACACCAAACGAAATGGGCTACTTGCATGTTATCGAAGAATTGACGAAAAAACGTATGACACCATTACGTCCACCAAATGAACAAGAAGCATTTAAAGGACAATTAGGTGCAGCAATCGAAACAGTCGAAGAAAAAATGGCAGAAAATGGTCTAGATAATTACTTGCCTGCTGCTAAAGATCTTTTAGAAAAGTACTCTGCTGAAGATTTAGCAGCATTACTACTAAAAACTATTTCTAAAGACCCATCAGATGCTGTTCCAGTTAAAATTACACCAGAACGTCCATTACCATCAAATAAAAAAGGTTTCAACAAAAATAATCGCAGCGGAGGCGGCGGAAATAGCCGTAATCGTAATAAAAACGGTGGTGGCGGCTATCGTGGTAACAAGAATAACAAAGGTACAGGCGGCGGCACTGGAAACGGTGGCGGCTACAATAAGAGCAAAGATAATCGTTCAGCAAAACGCCACAACGATAAAAAACGTAGCTTTGTTATTAGAGACAACTCAAATTAATGAATCCATAAAGGCTAGAAATCAGAACTACTTATTTATTTCGTAGTATTTGCTGGATTTTAAGAGGGTGGAACAAAGCATATACGCTTTGTTCCACCCTCTTTTATTTGATTTTATCTCATTAGAAAAAAGATAAAACTTGACTGAGGAAAGAGGTGCCTCAGTCCCATTTTTCTCTTTTTCGGTCGAGATAAAATGAGTTCATTCAGCTTTTTATTAATTTTTCCATTATTATGTGGAAAAATTGCTAAAATTTGATAGAATAAGAGTAATTTATAAAATAAAAAAAGAGGGCTCTGAAGAATGATAAAAGGAATTGGTATAGACATGGTAGAACTTTCAAGAATCGATAAAATTATCGGCAATAAATCTTCTTTTGTACAACGAGTTCTCACCGATAATGAATATGCGCTCTTTCAAAAATTACCACATAAACGTCAAGTAGAGTTTTTAGCGGGGCGTTTCGCTTGTAAAGAGGCTTTTTCTAAAGCTTGGGGAACTGGAATAGGAAGTTTGGGATTACGTGATGTTGAGATTTTAAAAGAAGATAACGGAGCGCCTAAAGTGACAAAATCTCCCCATGAAGGAAATGTATTTGTGTCTATCTCACATACAGACACACATGCTGTTGCTCAAATTATTTTGGAGACGAGTTAAACGAGAACGCATTTTATCTATAAAATTTGAATAAAGGTCCAGATAAATCCTCTGAACTGATAGACTTGGTTCTTTTCAGTTTGAGATGTGACTTAGATCGTTTGACTATTTTGATTCGACTTTAAAAGAAAGAAGGATACATATGGCTGTAGGATGGCATCGCCCCACAAAGTTAGTAATCGATACACAGGCAATTAAAGAAAATGTTTGCAATGAAGTAAAACGTATGCCCGAAGGAACAGAGTTATTTGCTGTAGTCAAAGCAAACGGCTACGGACATGGAGCTGTTCAGACGGCACAAGCGGCCATCAAAGGAGGCGCTACTGGGTTTTGCGTGGCACTCTTGGATGAAGCTGTAGAACTACGAGAAGCCGGTATTACAGAGCCGATACTCATTTTAAGTGTCGTAGATGTTTCTTACATAGACTTGTTGCTAAAATACGATTTATCTGTCACTGTAGCAACTCAAGAATGGTTGGAGCAGGCAATCGATCAATTGAACCATATAGAAACACAAACACCATTGAAAATACATATAAAAGTCGATACAGGGATGGGACGTATTGGATTTACTACGCCTGAAGCTGTTAAACAAGTAGTTGAATTAGTACAATCGACTCAATTCTTTATTTGGGAAGGGTTGTTTACTCATTTTTCTACTGCAGATGAAAAAAACGGATGCTACTTTGAAAAACAGACACAACGTTTTCAAGCAATATTATCAGTATTGATTGAATTGCCAAAATATGTTCATGTAAGCAATAGTGCAACGGCCCTTTGGCATCCTGATAATGTGGGAAATATGATTCGATTTGGTATAGCTATGTATGGATTAAATCCTTCAGGCCGGGCATTGCCAGAAGTTTATCCGTTAAAACCTGCATTAAGTTTATTCTCCTCTCTAATTCAAGTGAAACAACTTTCTGCTGGAGAAGGAATAGGTTACGGCAATACGTATACGACAACTGAAAAAGAATGGATTGGCACGGTACCGATTGGTTATGCTGACGGATGGCTACGTCACCTGCAAGGTTTTTCAGTATTGGTTAATGGCAAAAAATGTGAGATCGTTGGAAGAATCTGTATGGATCAATGCATGATTCGTTTGCCTAAAAAAACAGCAGTAGGAACGCAAGTCACACTGATCGGACACGATCACGGAGAACAGATCACAATGCAGATGGTGGCAGATAAATTAGAGACGATCCACTATGAGGTGGCATGTACGTTTTCTGAACGCATGCCAAGGGAGTATAAATAGAATAGGAGGCTTCAAATGGTCAAAAGGGGTGACATATATTTTGCAGACTTATCCCCTGTTGTAGGATCAGAACAAGGGGGAGTACGTCCAGTACTAGTCATACAAAATAATTTAGGCAATCATTTTAGTCCAACCATTATTGTCGCTGCAATAACAGCGAAGATGGCAAAGCCAAAATTGCCTACACATATAGGAATTAATTCTGAAGAAACAGGAATTGAGCGCGATTCAGTTATTTTACTGGAACAGATCCGCACCATTGACAAAATACGTTTAAAAGAAAAAGTTTGCCATCTAGGTATAGAAATTATGGATTCTGTCGACCGAGCATTAGGAGTTAGCGTAGGGATTTTTGAGGCAGAACTAGAAGAAGAAAATCTTGGTACATATCGTTAAGAGCATCAGGCTATTTAAAATAGAACATAAAACCTATTCTATCTTCAGAATAGCTGTTTCAGACAACATAAGATGAAATAGAGAAACCTTACTAATTACTTATGAGCTGTTATTTTTTCTTGCTTTTTAATGAATAGAAAAAATACGGATATCAAGAACAAAATACTGTAAAACAATCACATATATATAATTTCCTTTAGCTTAAATAATAAAAAAATACTTAATTTTGAGAATCACCCTATTGTTTTTATTGACTTTTAACTATGTTTATAAAAAAAAGTTGGCAATAACGTAACGTAATGTTACAATAAACTATGTATAATTGGGTGGAAAGTGGATAACTTTCAAAAAAATAGATATATTGAGTGTTTTTTTATTAAGGGATAAAGGAGTTTATATTTGATGACAATTTTCATGTTTGTATTAGTAGCAATACTGTTTCTTTTTTTCAGTTATCAGTTGTATGTTCGTTTTCAATTGGAGAGTCTAGATTCTGATAGTCCAAAAATGAAACGCAAGATTAATTTTTATAAGTATCAAGAGAATAATCGATCATTATTATTTTTGATGATTGCAGCAATTATTTTTTGTCTAATACTTTTTGGGATACTTTATAATCAAGATGCTTTAAGAAAAGATAATAAAGATTTAGAATTGAAAATAGGGGAAATTAAGGATGCCAGAGGCGGAGCTTCTGGTGCTGAAATTGAGAGCTATAAAGAAAATTCATTGAAATTGACGGAATTCCCTTGGAAAAAAGTCGTTGAAAGTCGCGATGCTCAAACGCTAGATAACTATGAACTTCAATTTTTGAGAGATTGGCAACCCTTTTTTGGAGAGGCAAACGTGGCAATCATGATCAGTCAAAAAACGGAAACATTGACAATCTCAGTCTTTCCAACAGCATTGACATTTAGTGATTTCCAAACTGCTGAAAAAAATATCGAGACATTTATTAAAGAGTTACAGCCAGTAAAAGAAATCACAATGATTGATTTTAACTTTACATATCGAGATAAAACGAACAAACTATCTAAAAAATCGATCGTTTATACAAGAGAATCGAAAGAGAGTAACTTAGAAAAGGTAGTATTAGAAAAATAGAGTAGAGAAATAAAAGACGGGGTGTAAAACACATGGCAAAGAGACGGTTAATTAAGAAAATTAACGAAGTTTCCGAAGAAGAATTAACACAAGAGGTAGATTTTAATTCGGAAAATGAAGAGAGACCATCTACAGTAACAACAAATAATAGTAGTTTATTGGCTGAACAAGAGCAAGAGATCACACGCTTAAGAGAATTGATCGAAGAATATAGATTGCAAGAAACTGAATTTGAACAAAATAAAGAAGAAAATTTTCGTTTATCTCAACAAAATAAACAGTTAGTAATCAAGGTTGAAAGCAATCAAGATGAACTTGAATTGTTAAAAGAGAAAAATGATGAATTGGCAACACAACTGAATCAAAAAGAAACTGAAATTTTTGAATTGGAAGATGTGAATGAAACAGCTGGCTCTTCTGAAGAAATCACAAGTTTAAAAGCTCAAATCGAAGAATTAAAAAAAGAAAACGTCAGTGGACAAGAACAAATTGCTTACTTGGAAACAGCCCTTGTTGAAAAAGAAAAAGCATTAGAAACACAAATTCTTGAAAAAGAAAAAGAAGTACAACAATTACAAGCTGATTTAGCTGCCCGAGGAACAATCGGAGAAAAACAAGAAGCATTGGAGACGGTGAAGATGGAATTAGAATCATTGAATGAAAAACTTCAAACTACTGATAAAGAAAATCAAGAGTTGACACAAAAACTTGCTGATCTTCAAGAGCAAATGCACCAATTACAACAAGAAAACCAAGAATTAAAAGAAAAAGAAATCACTCTATCAACAAATAGTGATGCTTCTGTTGATAACAGCCGCGTTGAAGAACTAAAAAGAGAATTAGAATCTGTTCTAAAAGATAAGAGCGAATTAGAAACAAGCTTAGGACGTATCCAAGGTTTGAATGATAAGTATTCGATTCAAAAAAATGTATTTGAATCTGAATTAGCTGGCTTAAGAAGCATCTATAAAGAAAAAGAAGAAGAGTTAGAAAACTTAAATGCTGAACTTGAAACAATGCGCAGCATGTCTGCAACAGGTGAAGCAACAGGAAATCAATTAGCTGAACTATTACAAGCAAAACAACAAATCAATGATTTATTATTGAAAAACCAATCATTGCAAGAAGAAGCCTTGAAATCACAACAAGAAATCGGTGAAGTAATGGTTTCTGCTAAAAAAGAAGCAAATCGTATTATCAGTGAAGCTCAAGTTGAAGCAAAACACATGGTCAACTCAGCTGAACTTGAAATGCTAAATATTGGAAATCGCGCGAAAAATATTTCTAATGAAGTAGAAGAGTCTAAAAATGAAGTAATGACGATCTATCGCGAATTAGAAGAACGTTTAAGTAAACTATCACGTTTGGACAAATCTGGAAACTAAATGACCACAAAACAAATGAAGGGAAGAACAATATGAAAAAACGAATCAATAAAAAAAATTCTATACTGTTGATTTTTTCTGCAATATTGTTTAGTACTGCTATCTACTTTATGTCTAGTTCATTGGTTTTAGGAGCATCAGTCGGAGGCTCTTCACCAGTAACTGCTGGTGGGGAAGAAGTGGTTTTACCTACTCCAACGCCTGCGCCTATTGCGCCAGAATCAGAACAACAGAAAGAAACAACAAATGAGAATACTGTTGCTGAACAAAAGGAAAAAGAAGCGCCTAAAGAAGTCTATATTGTAAAGACGGGTCAAACTTTATGGGAAATTGCTCAAGATTCAGGCCTATCGATCCAAAACTTAATGAACAAAAATCAGCTTAGTAGTAGTGTCATTGTTGAAGGACAAGAATTAGTATTTGATTAATAATCGATAGTATCGTATAGGTACTCAAAAAGTATTGACTGAATTATAGGTGAGTGAAGTAAAACTTTTAGAGTTTTACCTCACTCGCTTTTTTCAATATAAAAAGCAGTAAACGAATAAAGAGACACTGAAAATAGCTGAGAACAAATCAGCATGTTTTTGCTAGGGTATAGAGGAAGTCTGGATGCTTTTCATACTTCCCGAGTTTTGTATGGAAAAATGGACAGCAGTCTGTTATTCTTAATTAAGAGTATTAATTGGTAGGATTGAGGTGTACCATGGATGAGGTAAAAAAGCGTTTTGAACGACTAAAACGCCAATTAAATAGGAAATTCAATAAAAATAAAAAATCAAAAAATAGAACTAAAAATAGAGAACATTCGCAAGCTGTAGTTAAAAAGAAACGACCGCAACCTAGAGAACGAGTGGTACCAATAAAAGAAGATATTCAAGCTAAATCAAGACTTAAAGAAGAGCAAGCTAGAAAAAATCCTCCGACTAATAAAAAGAGAAAAAAGAAAAAATTAACGAAAGAAGAATTCGAAAAAAGAAAAAAGAAAAAAAGAAAAGAAAGCATTATTGAAATCGTCAAATTTATGCTCCCAGTTGTTTTTTTTGCAATTTTTGTTTTTTTCTTTATCTTAAATACGTCACCCCATATGGTTGATGGAGACTCAATGAAACCAACGTTATTAAATAAAGATCGCGTTATTGTTCGACGTACGAAAGAGCCAAAGAGATATGAGGTTATCACATTTAAACCACCTGTGAAAAGTGATTTTCAATATGTAAAACGTATCATAGGGATGCCAGGAGACTTGGTTTGGACAGAGGGGACTGATTTATTCATCAATCATCAGGCCGAATCATTACCAAAAAGCTCAGAATTCTCCGCTGCTAGCGAATTACCGGATGGAACGATCAAAATAAATGTATCGGAAGATTGTTTGAACCAGATGTCACAATTGAAAAAAATCCCTAAAGGACATTATTTTGTATTAGGAGACAATCGAAATAATTCCAGCGATAGTAGAGCGTTTGGATTAGTGGACGGTCAAGCAATCGAAGGGGTGGTTTCCTTTAGATTTGCTCCGTTTGATAACATAGGTTGGATAAAATAAAAAAAACGATATTTTTATATCGTTTTTTTTTGTTTTTGTAAATGAACTAAAAAAGATTAATATTTGCAAAAAATGTAGAAATATTTATAAACAAAAATGCGAAAAAATAGCTCAAATTTATGATTATTCTCATTAAATTTAATAGATATCAAGAAAACGGAGAACATCAAGAGCATGTTCTCTGCTATAATTTCATTAGTAGTATATGAATAAAAAATTGTTTTATCTAGTATCAATCAGCTGAATGATCAGTTTTTCGATTTCAGTCATATCATAACTATTCCCAATATCTGAAAAGATATAGACTAATTCTTGTTTTTCAGAGATCACTTCACTATAAATATTAGAAAGTAATATATCATAGTGACTATCTTCTTTGAAAGCTTCTGCTTTGATGGGATATTTGTGTCCTAAAACATTTGTTAAGTGCTGGATAACTAATTCACCAATAAATGGATTCAGTGAATGATATACACCAATCGCAATTTTTTCTTCATTTAATTCAGCAATGTGATTTAATATGATCGTATAGTGAATTTCGGTAAATTTATTTTTATAGCTACCTTTTTCACCATCTTGATCAAACTTTTTAGTCGCAATATCCATCAATTCAAAAACTTCATTACCCGAAAACGGATGACGATGTGCATTGACTATGGATTTTATAGTCCAACTATCAAAAGGCAGGATAAAACCATCAAAGTAATAAAGTTGAGAATGAAGTTGGAACAATAGATTTTCAATATACAATAATCGAGCGGATGAAGCATAGCTCGATAAATAACCTTGTTGCTTTAGATATTTTAAGATCACTTTATTCATATAGTTTAAATAAGAACTTTCCCTGCGTTGTTTTTCTGCCAATCTAAACGCAAAAGAAGAGTTCGGAGAAAAATTATGCATAGAACAAAAGAAGTCATAAAACATGTATGCTTCATAAATAGTATATGGACGGTCGATTTTTTTCATATATGTATGTAAGGCTAGATTGATTTCTTCAAATAACGGTCGATCGGGATAATCATAATTCGGACTGATGACAGGATTGTATTCAGTAGTCAGCCGCCTGAACGATATTTTCATCCACAATTTAATTTGCAATACTTCAGTTGGATCAAACACTAGGTTAAGAGAATCCTTTAAAATATCTACAAAGCCAAGATACTGATTAGCAGTCTCTTTTTCCAAGCTTGTCTTATCTTCAAAAAGAAACCAAAAGAAACTAAAGAAAAAATAGCGTATTTGTTTTTCTTCGCCAATAAGTTTTCCGCGTTTGATTTGCAAGCGAAATTCCTTTAAAAGGTCATTTAGTTCAGTGATCTTACGATAATACGTTGCGGAGCTGATTGCATAGTTCAACTGAAAATAGTCACAGGTTAGCTCCCCTTTATTGAATAATTGATTGATCATTTGAAATTTAATTGATTTTTCTAGAAAAAGAACAACGACTTTCTTTAATGGAAAAGTTGGTTGTTTTTTCAACGAAATATTTTCACCGTTTAATGTTATTTCTACTTGCTCACTTACTTGGTTCTCTTCAAGGAAACTTTGCAAGAAAGACAGGTATTCATTTAATGTTGGTAAGCTAATTTGAAATTCAGTGACTAGCTCATTTTTTGTCGCTTTGCCTTGATTGTTGTATAAAAATAATAATATATCATTCATATAATCGAAGGGCTTTTCTAAAAAATCTCGTTTTAGCATAATAGACACCTCACTTTAAGGATACTTGATTCATAAGAAAATGGCAATACGCAACCTATAAAAAGAAATTTACTACTTAATTATTATTTAAAAAAATCAAATTTTTATATATAATGGGATAGAATGTTGCTTATATTTATGCAATTATATAAATAGGTTATTTGATCGAAAGGAGAAGAACCTTAGTGAAAGTGGTAATTATCGGAGCCTCACATGGTGGGCTTCATGCAGCATTAACATTGAAGAAATTAAATCCTCAAACTGAGGTTATTCTAATTGAAAAAAGAAATGAGGTTAGTTTTGTTTCAAGTGGAATCATATTGAGAATGAATCAATTAGTCGATGAATTAGATAAAGTGAGATATCTTACATCAGAAGAATTGGATAAAAAAGGCATAGACGTTTTACTTAATGCAACAGTTACTACGATCCATCCTGATAAAAAGACAATTATTTATGAAGATATCCATAAAAACACAAGGGAAGTCAGTTACGAGAAATTAATTCTTGCAACGGGGTCAAATCAATTTTCAACAAATCTGACATTGCCAAGTAAAGACAAAGTAACGGTTTTTAAAAGCTACCCCAGTTCAGTGGAAGTCCTGAAAAAATTAGAAAAAGCAAAATCGATTTCAATTGTCGGAGGCGGCTATATTGGAGTAGAGTTATGTGATGCATTGAAAGGAAAAGGAAAAGAAATTCACTTGATCGAAAGCGCAGACTCAGTCCTTTTTCGATATTTAGGTAAGGAACTATCTGAACTAATTGAACAAAAAATAAGAGATTCGGGGGTCAAACTTCATTTAAATGAAAGTGTTATTGGTTTTTCTAACATAGATGAAGAGACGTTTATCACAAAAACAACGAATGAGGAAATCAGAAATGATTATGTGATTGTGGCAGTAAATGCTCGTCCAGATACTACTTTAGTGAAAGAATTTTTAGATTTAAATGCGAATGGAACAGTTCGGGTCAATGAGCATATGCAAACAAGCGATCCTGATATTTTTGCATTAGGTGACGTTATTTCTTATCCAGTTCGTAATAGTTACCGTAAATCATTTATTCCATTAGTGAATAATGTTGTACGAAGTGCAACCGTTGCGGCTATGAATGTATTGGGCCATCCGATGAAATACAATATGACGCAAAAGACAACTGCGACAAAAATTTTTAACAGCTACGTTGCTAGCACAGGACTTACAGAAGTCGAGGCTAAATTCGAAGGCATTGAAGTTGAAAGTACCTTTTTAACATTACCATGTCAATTACCTTTTCTTGAATTACAAGAAGAAGTACATATCAAAATGGTTTTCGAAAAAGGATCGCACAAATTAATCGGCGGTCAGTTGATGTCTGAAAAAGATATTACCCAATCAATCAACACATTGTCACTAGCAATTGATAAAGAAACAACACTGGAAGAATTAGTTACAATGGATTTCTACTTTAATCCAGGAATCAACCAGCCAATGGGGATCATAAGTCGAGCAGCGTATGAATTTTTAATTGAAAAGTATAAAGTTTAAAAGATCGACGAGCAATTAATGATTTTTGGATCAGTTTTCAAAACAAGGAGATAAAGCTGGTGTTTGTTTATTTTGTTTTTTCACATAATTCTATTTTAGGATGATAAAAGCAAATCACTTCTACTTATTGTTATTTAAGTTTATAATAGAATAAAATTCTAGGAGGCATAAGCGATGAAAGCAGACGAAAAGAAATTTTATGACTTCATAATGGATCGAACAACAGCGGAGCATCAAGAAGACATGAAACATTTACTAGCAGAATTGATGGAAAGAAAATCAACGGATAAGCTAGATAAGATGTATCTTATGAGTGTGGTTCCTAGAGCACTTTCCTACTTAGATCCTGATTCAGTGAACGAAGTTAAAAAAGTAGTATCAGAGTTTTCAGCAAAACTATAAACAGTTAAGGTAAAGACAAGCTGATTCAGTCGGATGAGTTTGTCTTTTTTTAGGTGTCAGAAAGGCTCCGCTAAATACATAGAAGAAATCTCTACGACAATTTGAGAGACCTGTCGTAGAAATGGACAAAAAAATGATTTTTCATTTGTTATTGATAAAAAGATTATGCTAAAGTAAATCAGTCATTAAAAAGAGTGGGTGAACAGGATGAAACACATAAAAAATACATTGAAGTTATTTAAATTAGATTGGCAACGCATTTTTAAAAACCCAATTGCTACATTTTTGATTATTGCACTGATGATTATTCCATCACTTTATGCATGGTTCAATATTAAAGCCTTATGGGATCCTTATGCAAACACAGGAGAATTACCGATTGCAGTCTACAGCGACGACAAAGCAGCAACCTTCAAAGACAAAGAGGTCAATATTGGTGATGAAGTTCTTAAAAATCTTCATAAGAATAAGCAATTAGGTTGGAAATTCGTAGACTCGAAACAGGAATTAGATAAAGGGGTAAGATCTGGTAAGTATTATGCGGGTATTTATTTACCAAAAGATTTCTCTAAAGATTTGTTGAGTTTCACGACGGGGGAAATTACTAAGCCTAAAATAGATTATTCAATCAATGAGAAAATCAATGCGATTGCTCCTAAAATTGCAGAAAAAGGTGCGTCTTCTTTACAAGCACAAATTACAGATGAATTCACTAAAACAGCCAGCGGCACATTAGTTAGTGTGTTTAACGATATTGGTTACAATTTAGATTCTAATCTAGTTAGTATCACTAAAGTGAAGAACATGATTCTTTCAACAGATGAGAATATCGATCAAATCGATAAGTATACACAAGAAGTTGTAGATTTACATGGTAAAATGCCAGAGCTGAAAACAAAACTAGCTAAAGCAAATGAATTTGTGGAATACTTACCTCAAGTCGATGCATTAGGTGCAAAACTAGTCGACTTAAATAGTAAGATGCCGACGATCAAAGAACAAGCCAAAGTTATTTTAACCTTACAGCAAAAAATTCCGGAAATTCAAAATGCCGGTAAACAGTTAGCGATGATCGATGAGGACTTCGCTTCAGTTGAACAAACAATGACTGAAGGAATCAATGAAGCAAAACAAGGACTAACAATTATTCAAGGGGTACAAACAGCTTTACCAGATATTCAAAAGCTGGGTGATCAAGCAGATAGTTTAGCGACAGCAACTTCTGAAGGGGCGGCTAAACTACAAGAAGCGCTACCAGGCATCGCCAGTAGCATGAAAGTAACTTTACAAGCAATTGGAACCATTAGCTCAAGCGTTGCCTCTGTGGTAGAACAACTGCGTGACAATCGTTTGACACCAGAAGAACGTGAAGTATTGAAACAACAGTTATCAAATAGTTTAGGGCAACAACAAGCGGTCATTCAACAATTGATCCAAACCTTGACTCAGATACAAGAATCGGCTGGAAATCAAGATTTACAGCCTACTATTGATAAGCTAAATACAGTTAGTAATTTGATTTCGACTTTAAAAGCTAAAGTGGATAGTTTAGACGTCAATGCAATCACGGATGCTGATTTGGAAGCTATTCAAAATGGTGCAAATGAAATTGCTGCAACAGCTTCAAGTATTGATGTTGATGCAGTTTCAACGATGGTCAATGATATTTTAACTAAATTAATCGCAACGATCGGCACGGCTCAAGGTTTACTAGATAAAGCAAAACAAATCGATTTTGCTACATTACTAAATTCAACAGAGGGCACAGTCGCTAATGCGATCGGTATCTTAGAGAAATACCAAGCTGAATTACCTGCAATCAAACAAGAAGTCCACGATGCCAATGTTCTATTGAACGGTCATATGGATACGATCGTAAATGGTATCAATAAAGGGGCAGACCTTTACAATAACGAATTACCAGTTATAGAAGAAAAATTAGGTTTAGCAGCTGGATTTATTCAAAATGATTATCCAGGAATCAAAGAAAACATCACAAGTACTTTAAAAACAGTCAATGAAAAAATGCCTGATCTTGAAGCCGCTTTGGATAAAGCCAATGACCTTGTTCAAAATGACTGGCCAAACATCAAAACAGGTCTTCATAAAGCCGCTGAAGCAATCCGTAAAGGGGAAAAGGATGTTGACCTTGGTCAAGTGATAAAGTTGCTTAAACTGGATGCTAATGCTGAAAGTGACTTTTTTGCTAAACCAGTTGAAGTTTCTGAAAATAAAATTTATCCTATCGCCAATAACGGATCAGCAAGCACACCATTTTATACAGCTCTTTGTTTATGGGTGGGGGCCGTTTTATTTTCAAGTGTTGCAACAACCGACTTTCATTTAGACGAAAAAGACCGCGGAAAATATTCTAAACGAGAACAATTTTCTGCAAGGATGTTAACATTCTTAGTCATGGGACTAGCTCAAGCTTTGATTGTGACATTAGGAAATTACTTCTTATTGGGCGTAGATGTAAGGCAACCATTTTACAGTGTCTTGTTTGCGCTATTGATCGCCTTTGCCTTTATGATGATGGTTTATGTACTTGTAGCCTTGTTCGGCAATGTCGGAAAAGGAGCTGCAATCATTATTCTAGTACTTTCTATTTCCGGAGGTGGAGGAAATTATCCAATTCAAGTCTCTGGTAAATTCTTCCAATTTATCAATCCATTTTTACCATTTACGCATGCGGTGAACTTATTGCGTGAATCTGCTGGAGGAATATACTGGCCTAATGCTTGGAAGGCGATCATTATCTTAAGTTGTATTTCAATTGTATTTTGTGTATTAGGGATTTTCTTCTACCCTTATATCGAAGAAAAAACGAAAAAATTGGCGAAGGTTTCACACGAAAGTCATATTTTCCATTAAAATTCAGTAGTGATCTATAGCAAAAGATTGAGGCGACGTTCTAATAAGTCAGCTTCAATCTTTTGCTATTTAGTGACGATCAAAACATGATATAAGTCATTATTTTCTTTCAAGGCATCCCTAATAAAAAAACAAAGAAGTCCAATCAATCAACTTGGGTCTTTCTAAACAATAAAAAGTCACTAATAAAAGCTCCTTTTCACTATACAAATTTCTGAAATCATTTTATAGTCTTAAGATATGCTAAAAACGAGGTAGGGAATATGATGATAAATTTTTTAATTGATCGCTTTGAAAAAAAACAACAAAAAAGTGCTGATCTTAGAACGGCATTTGGAATTTTTGCCGGGATCATCGGCTTATTATCCAACTTGCTGCTTTTTGTCAGTAAATTATTGATTGGGTTAGTTTCAGGAAGTGTGTCGATCATGGCCGATGCGATGAACAACCTGTCAGATACAGTGTCTTCGGTTTTGACACTCGTTGGTTTTTATATTTCTGGGAAACCAGCAGACGAAGAACACCCGTATGGACATGAACGTTTTGAATATATCAGTGGTATGTTAGTGTCATTGTTGATCACGTTTGTAGGATTTCAATTTTTTATGACATCTATCGAACGAATCAAAGACCCGCAAAGTATCAAGGTAACACCTGTGATTTTGATCGTGTTGTTATTGTCTATTTTGATCAAAGTTTGGCAAAGTGTTTTTTACAAACGAGTTGCTAAGAGAATTGATTCGAATACCCTGATCGCAACTGCTAAAGATAGCTTAAATGATGTATTCACAACAATTGCTGTTTTAGTTTCAGCTTCGGTTGAAGGACTTACTGGATTGAGAATCGATGGAATCGTGGGACTAGTAATTGCTTGTTATATTATTTTTAGTGGGTTGCAGTTGATTCGAGAGTTTGTAAATGAATTGATGGGGCTACGGCCTAATCAAGAGGCTATCGATAAAATGAAACTTTATTTATCTTCCGTTCCGGAAATCATAGGGTATCATGATTTGCTGATTCATCAATACGGACCGAATAAAACCTTTGCTTCGGTGCATATTGAAATCGATGATCGCTGGGATTTGACACAGGCCCATGAAACAATTGATGAGATTGAAAAGAAATTTAAAGAGCAGTTAGATGTGGATCTTGTTTGCCATATCGATCCGGTAAACTTACACGATCAAACACAACAGTTCATTCACCAAGAACTAAAGAAAATCATTAAAGGGATCAATGGCGAATTAAAAGGACATGATATTCGTTTAGTTGATCATGGTGGGAAACAACGTATTTTATTTGATTTAGTTGTTCCAAATCATTTTAAGGCAACAGATCAAGAACTAAGGATTCGTCTACAAGAACAAGTGTATAGAAACATTGGTGATTATATCGTAGAAGTGACCTTTGATCACAATTATTTACTTTAAATATATAATAAAAGATAAAAAATATAATAATATATTAATTTTTCTCAAAAAAATATCTAAAACCAGTAGTTTTTACTAAAAAAATGAAAAAATATGGACTTCTAACATGGTAACATAGTGATGGGATTGTTAGGAGGAATTATAAATGGATACAAATTTAGTAATGGTGCTGTATTTTTTAGTGGTCGTAATCGTTGTTTTGACCTTGGTCATTGTTAGAGAAAAACATTTTTTAGAGAATTTATTGGGTAAAAAGGATATACAACAAGAGGAAATCATGGATTTAAAGTTAGAAAAAATCCGTTTGAAACATATAATAAAAATGCAGGATGAAACAATTTCTCATATGTTGACAGCAAATGCTCAGTATTCTAAATCAATAGAATTTGAGTATCCTAAAAGGAATACTTTAGAAGAACCTGCAGTACAAGAATGGCACTTAGATGAATATGAAAGTATGAATAGAGACTATTATCAATTATAAAAATAAATAACGAGCACGAAACAAAAGCGTTTAGCTCCGAGTAATAAGAAGAAATTCACGAAAATTATTTTTCAAATTTATGTGAATTTCAGCTTGTTTCTCGGAGCTGCTTTTTTCTATCCGGTTATTCAGCCTTGTTGCTTTTGGATTTTCGAAAGTACGAGTCAATTGTGTTTACTCTTTTCCTTGTAAGTAAATATACAAAACCCTATACTAAAATTAAAAGGAGGATGTTGAATGGAGGCTCAATTGATTGTAATAGGATTTATCGGACTGATTATGTTGATTATTATTATAATGGAAATACATAATCGTTTGAAATTAAAGACAATGGTAAAAAGGAAATGGGGAACATTTCCCAGCGGGCGTTTTTTTGATAAAGAAGAGAGCTTAAAACTTGCGTGGCAAAAAGCTAAAAAGTATAGGACTTACGATAGTGAGGTCGATGATATTACTTGGTATGATTTAGACGGATTTGCTTTGTTTGAACGAATCAATGGAACGTATTCGAGTATTGGTTCCCAAGCGCTGTATCAACGCTTAAGGAATTTCAACTTTTCTGAAAAAAGTCACGATCGTTTGGAAATGCTGATCAACTACTATCAACAAAATCCTGATATTCGTGAAGCAGTTCAATTTCAATTTGCCTGTTTAGGTAAACAAGATAATAATCATGTAGAAAGTTATCTAAGTGAAACAAGAAGCCAAGAGTTACCAAATACAGCATTATACTTAGTGTGCGGATTATTGCCGATTGCAGCTTTAGTATTGCTACTAGTATTTCCAACAACACTATCCATTGTATTGCTTTTAGGGTCAGTTTTATTTAATGTGATCTATTATCAGATAAAAAAAGAAACCTTACAACGTGAGTTGATTTGTATGGGCTACCTAGTTCAAACGGTTGTTTGTGCAAAGAAATTGGTGAAAATAAAAACTCCTTTTCAAGAAGAGTTAATGAAAAATCTACAACCACTTAGCTCAATGACTAAATTTGGTATTTCTTTCAGAATGAAGTCTAATAGTGAAGCTGAGATGATGTTTGACTACTTAGCAATGATTTTCATGTTGCCATTTATTTCGTATAATTTTGTTTTGAAAAAGTTATCAAATTATGAGATTCAGGCAAAAGAAATGTGGCGTCTACTTGGAGAATTAGAAGTTGCAGCGGCTGTTTTAAACTTTCGAACAGTAATGCCTGATACAAGCCAACCCATCTTTTCCGATGAAATCGTGGTAACTGGAACAGAAGTTTACCACCCCTTATTAGCGACACCTATGCCGAATGATGTGGATTGGAGGAAAAACACTCTTGTAACAGGTTCAAATGCTTCAGGCAAGTCAACTTACGTCAAAAGTGTCGCAATCAGTTGTATCCTTTCTGCAACGATTCACACGGCTTTAGCCACTGAGTTTCAATTACCATTTGGACATATCTTGACCTCAATGGCTGTTGAAGATAATATTTTTGAAGGAGACAGTTATTTTGTGGCAGAAACTAAGTCTGTTAAACGAGTGCTGGACTTTGCCGAAACGAGAGTTCCTTGTCTGTGTTTCATTGATGAAATATTAAAAGGAACAAATACGATTGAACGAATAGCCGCTTCATCTAGTATGATTCATTGGTTAAATCATTACCCATCGCTCGCTTTTGTAGCAACTCATGATATCGAGCTAACAGAAATTTTGAAAGAATCGTGCGAAAATGTTCATTTTGAAGAACAAGTAACGAAAGAACAGGGCGTGACTTTTGATTACCGCTTGAAACAAGGGCCTTCAACAACGAGAAATGCTATTCAACTTTTGCATGTACTGAATTATCCAGAAAGCGTCGTTGAACAGGCGAAAAGAGAAGCTGATTATTTTGATAACTATCGCACTTGGCAAACGTTAGAATAATCTTGAAGACATGGACAGCTATTAAGGCTGGTCGTGTCTTTTTTGCACGATCAAAAATAGGATAATCGAAATGTTTTTTTTGAAAAGAGAATCTTGATAAAATGAAGAAAATAAAAGGTTTGAGAGTTTCTTTAATAGATAAAGAGGAAGGAATGAATATTTCAAGAGTTTAGCAGATAAATAATTGACAATTGTAATTTATGAGAGTAGCATATGTCATTGTTTGTGGAAAAAATATAGTTTTTTTCTGAAAATAGGATAGAAAAAATCAGAGAAGGAGAGAGTAAAAAAGTGGACTATTTAAAACGATTGTTTATCGGAAAGCCCTTAAAATCTACTGAAAACGATGAGCATAAATTAAGTCGATTTGCAGCACTGGCGTTATTGTCATCTGATGCTTTGTCTTCGATTGCTTATGGTACTGAACAGATCGTTGTTGTACTTGTTACATTATCCGCTGCTGCCATATGGTATTCGTTACCGATCGCTGCTTTTGTTATTATTTTACTTATTTCATTAACGTTATCTTATCGGCAAATCATTCATGCGTATCCTCATGGCGGCGGTGCTTATGTTGTCAGTAGTGAAAATTTAGGAAAGAATGCAGGTTTAGTGGCTGGCGGATCACTACTAGTTGATTATATGCTGACAGTTGCTGTTTCTGTTTCTGCAGGATCTGAGGCAATAATTTCAGCAGTGCCTGCATTGTATGGGCATCAAGTAGCCATTTCAATCGTCATTGTTTTGTTGATTATGTTGATGAATCTGCGAGGTTTAAGAGAATCGGCTAGTTTTTTGATGTTTCCTGTGTATAGTTTTATAGCTGTAATCACCTTGTTGATTGCAACAGGTTTGTTTAAAATCATGACAGGAGTCGTGCCGTTGCATGCAACCGCCATACCTGGAACCGTTGTACCCGGCATTACGGTAGCCTTGATTTTACGAGCATTTTCTTCTGGTTCGTCTTCATTGACAGGGGTTGAAGCAATTAGTAATGCAGTGCCTTTTTTTAAAAAGCCTAGAGCAAAAAATGCGGCAGGTACGTTAACATTGATGGCGGCAATTTTAGGGTTTTTCTTTGTTGGGATTACATTCATAAATTATTGGTATGGAATTGTTCCTCAAACTGAAGTGACTGTGTTGGCTCAAATCGGAAAAGCAGTTTTTGGGCAAAATATACTTTATTATGTCTTGCAATTTACGACAGCACTAATTTTAGCTGTAGCCGCCAATACGGGATTTTCAGCCTTTCCAGTGCTAGCCTATAATTTAGCGAAAGATAAATTTATGCCGCATATGTATATGGACCGGGGGGATCGTTTAGGCTATTCAAATGGTATTTTGACCTTAGCTGCGGGTTCTGTTGTGTTACTATTGATTTTTCAAGGGTCAACTGAACGATTGATTCCGCTCTATTCAATTGGTGTATTTATTCCATTTGCACTATCTCAGACTGGGATGGTTATTAAGTGGCGGAAAGAGACTGAAAAATGGTTATCAAAATCGATTGCTAATATTGTGGGTGCTTTGATTTCTTATGCGATCATCGTTATCTTATTCATGTATCGTTTAGGCGATATCTGGCCTTTCTTTATAATTATGCCAGTTTTGATTTTTGTTTTTTACAGTATTCATGCTCATTACCAAAACGTAGCCGAACAATTACGTTTAGAAGAAACGGTGAAGCAACAGGCGTTTCATGGCAATACAGTGATTGTTTTAGTAGGTAATGCGACCCAAGCAAATGTGGGGGCAGTGAATTATGCACGTTCAATCGGTGATTATGTGGTTGCGATGCATGTGTCACTAGACGAAAATATCGAAAAAGAAAAGGAAATTGAAGCGGAGTTTAAACAACAATTTCCTGATATTCGTTTTTCTATTGTTCATTCTTCGTATCGTTCTATCACAAATCCAATTCTCCGTTATGTAGATTTGGTAAGTAAAAATTCAGCGAAACGGAATTATACGACGACAGTTTTGATTCCCCAATTCGTTCCGAATCGACGTTGGCAAAATATTTTGCATAATCAGACGAGTTTACGGTTACGTTTAAAATTATCTTGGCGGGAAAATATTGTTGTGGCTACGTATAGTTATCATTTGAAGAAGTAATAATAAAAGCAGATAAGAATCTGAAGAGATTCTTATCTGCTTTTTTTTTGAAAGAACGGGTTTATTCCGCTTTTCTATGAATGTTTACTCGCTGGATCTAATCGGCGTTCGATCATGCCTAATACCCAGTCTGTAATGATTGCCATTAAAGCCGTAGGTAAGGCTCCAACAAGGATGATTGCTGTACCGTCAGTTGCATTGGTTCCGCGAATAATGATGTCACCAAGACCACCGGCGCCTACAAACGCTCCAATTGCTGTGATTCCAATTGCCACAACTAAAGCATTACGAATACCAGCCATGATCACGGAAACAGAGAGTGGCAATTCTACCATATAAAGTCGCTGCCATTTTGTCATGCCCATTCCTTTACCAACATCTAAAATATTTCGATCGACTTGGATCATTCCAGTGTAGGTATTCTTGATGATCGGTAATAGAGAATAGAGGAAGACGGTGACAATAACAGTATTTACCCCAAGTCCAAGACCGAGCATCAAAATTGAAAGCATAGCAAGGGAAGGAACTGTTTGGATCAAGTTAGCGATACTTACGACCCAGCCAGCCATTTTTCTTCTGCGAGCAATGAAAATGCCAATCGGTATTCCAACAATTGCGGCAAATAATACACCGTAGATAGAAATTAGAAAATGTCTGACAAATTGACTCAAGACATAGCTACCGTTTTGTTCAAAGTAATAGATAAACTGCTGCAGTAAATTCATATCTTGTAGGTTCTGCATTATTTTCCACCTCCTTCAGACTCGAAGAAATGGTGTTCTTTTAAGAAATTATCAGCAACAGTTTCAGGTTCCATCAAATCATTATCTGCTTGATAATTTAGTTTTTGCATCGTTTCTGTTGAAATTTGTCCAGATAACTTAGCTAGAACGTCATTTAATTCAGGATGTTTTTTTAAGATTTCATCTGTTGCAACAGCACAAGCATCATAAGGCGGGAAGAAATGGAGATCATCTTCTAAAATAACCAAATCATAACTTCCGATTCGGCCATCTGTTGAATAACCTAAAACGACATCCATCTTATTTGCCGCAACAGCATCATAAACTAAACCAATCTGCATCGGGAAAACGCGTTTGAAATCAAAACCATATGTTTCAGTAAAGCCTTTATAACCATCACCTTTACGGTCGATCCAAGAAGTATCCACACCTGCGGTCAATTGATCACCAACTTTTTTTAGGTCGCTGATGGTTTTTAAATTATACTTTTTAGCGGTTTCTTGTGTGACCATAAATGCGTAGGTATTAGCGAATCCATAAGAATTAAACCATTTTTGCTGAAATCTTTTTTGAAACTCTGATTGTACAACTTCAAAGGCTTTTTTAGGATCTTTGATGGGTTCTAAGTTTAATGTAGTGGTTAAATCAGTCCCTGTATAACGGGCAGCTGAAATTTGTGCGTCGCCATTCATCATAGCTTGATGATTGATCGTAGTTGTTGCCAAATTATTGATGATCGTTGTTTTTTCATCCGTGTAATGTTCAATCATGCCAGCGACTAAACTTGCTAGTATTTGTGCTTCTGATGTGATTCCACCAGTAATGGAAATTGTTGAGTCATCAGAGTTAGAAGCAAGTCCTGGTAAAGAACAACCGGATAATAATAAAGCGCTACAAAAAGTTATGAGTAATAATTTAAATTTTCGTTTCATCATTCTGCCTCCTTCAATGCTTTAGGAGTAAGTTTCTTTTCTAACAGACCGAGTAACAAGTCTGCTGCTAAAGCTAAAATAGTAACAGGAATGGTTCCAGCAAAAATCAAATCAGGTTGATAATTATTTAATCCACTGAAAATAAAGTCTCCAAGGCCACCAGCACCAATGTAAGAAGCAAGTGTTGCCCAAGCGATTACATAAACTGCAGCTAGACGAATCCCAGCCATGATGGTCGGCATTGCTATCGGCAATTCGACCATGAAAATCGACTGAACATTTGTCATGCCCATCCCTTTAGCAGCATCTTTATAATCAGAACTGACTTCTTTGATCCCAATATACGTATTTCTTAAGATAGGGAGTAAAGAGTAAATAAACAAAGCAATGATTGCTGGAATTTTACCAACACCAAAAATCGGAATCATAAGTGCAAGTAATGCCAATGAAGGAACGGTCTGTAAAGCACTTGTTAAGCCGATGACGATGGCTGCAGTCCTTTTGGTTCTAGTTAATAAAATCCCAATCGGTACTGCAAATAAAATCCCTAAAAGGAGTGCTACACCTGAAATGAAAATATGTTCACCAATTTTAGTAACAAGTTCATTTCCTCTTTCTAAAAGAAATTGATTCATTTTTTACACCTCCGCTTGAGGTTGTTTGACATCAGTTGATTCTGTTTCACTTAAAGCGGGAGTCCCATCTTCTGTTTCTTCTTCACCCCAGATGACATCATAAACGATATCTACGAGAGAAGCTCTGGTTAAGATCCCAACTACTTTTTGTTGGTCATCTACAACAGGTACATATTTTAAGCCGCGTTTTAAGATTCGTTGTAAGGTATCGCGTAGTAAAGACGATTTTTTTACAAAGAATACTTTTGGATTCATGATATCACTCACGCTAGTAGCAGTATTTCTACGACGGTCAAGTGTTTCGACATCAATAAAGCCTTTTAATACGCCTGCACCATCCACCACTAAGAGTGTATCAACACGTTTTTCTCTCATTAGCTTGATCGCTTCTGACAATGATTTTTCTGGTGTGATCGTGATGGCATTGTTCAGCATCACTTCACCAACTGTCGTAATATCTGGTTTGGCTTGGATCAGGCGATCTTCACCAATCAATTCTTCGACAAATTCATTGACTGGATGACGTAAAATATTATCTGGTGTATCAAACTGAATAACTTTTCCTTCGCTCATGATTGCGATTCTATTTGATAGTTTTAGTGCTTCATCCATATCATGAGTAACAAAAACAATCGTTTTTCCTAAACGTTCTTGTAAGTCTTTGACTAAATCTTGCAAAGAATCCCTTGTGATTGGATCTAAAGCACCAAACGGTTCATCCATCAAAATGATATCTTGGTTGGCCGCAAGAGCACGAACGACACCAATTCTTTGTTGTTGACCACCGGAAAGTTCATTAGGATAACGATCTAGCATTTCTCTAGGTAGTTCAACTAAATCAATCATTTTTTCTGCAATTTTGTTGCGTTCCTCTAGGTCGACTTTTAATAACTTAGGTACAAGCACGATGTTTTCTCTGATTGTCATATGTGGCATTAAACCGATATTTTGAATGACATAACCGATTTTTCTACGTAACTCTACTGGATTGATTGTTTGAATATCTTCACCATTGATCAAGATTTTTCCTTTTGATGGATCAGTCATTCGATTGATCATCCGCATAGAAGTTGTTTTTCCACTACCACTGGTTCCGATAAAGCAGATAAATTCACCTTTATCAAAAGACAGATTGATGTCATCTACGGCGATTTTACCGCCTTTGTAAATTTTTGAAACATGTTGAAATTCGATCAACTTTCTCACCCCAAATTCTTTTTTCTGTATCTTGTTTCCTAACTGATTTCAGTGTTTCCTAAAAAACGTTTCTACTACTAGTATGCTACAAAACAGAGATTTCGACAAATCAGATGTTTTTTTTCGTTATTTAAGGCCAAAAATAATGAGAAAATCTAATTTTTTAACAACAAATATACTGAAAAAGTTAGTTAAGAATTTTGTGTTGACTATTATTCTATTGACAATAGATGTAAAGCTTAGTATATTGTTGACTATCGACTACTATTTTATGAATAATAGGGAGTGAGAAGGAGAATGAAATAGAAATTTTTGGGTTAGCCTATTTGGTATTTAGTGTAAGTTATTTAGTTTTGTTTTATCTTGTTTCAAAGAAACATGTTGGGTATCGAAAATTTGTATTAACTGGTTTTGCTAGTATTCAATTTATTTAATTGATATGGCGCTTTTTTTCACGATTCCAATGGAAATAGCGCTGAAATCATAGCTAGAAGCTTGTTGTATTAGGTTATTTTATTTTTGAAACCATATAAACGTGCTGAAAATTCATTGAATGAATTAAAAAAATTGCCCACGGTTGATAATTTGAGTGCGACATATGCAGTAGAGGATAAGCAACTAATCAGAGTTAAATTCTATACGATTTTTAAATATATAATCAAAAATCGAAAAAATACAAAAAATCAACAGTTATTGTTATAAAAGGAGCCAATTAGACGTATGAAAAAAAAGAGAATAATTATTATATTAGCTTTTATAGTTGTTGTTTTGACTGGATGCGCAAATAATGCCAATCCGAAAGAGGTTGCTACAGCTTTTATCAACAATGTAATTTATGGTCAAGATAAAGAAGCAGCAGAGAAGTATTTTTATCAATTAGATGCACCAAGTGAAAAGGATTTGATTCAGGATTTTTCTGAACTATTTGACCTTTCAAAGGAACAAGCTAAAGAATTAGCCGCAATTTATCAAGAACGATTGGAGAAGGAAACAAGTTTCTCAATAAAAATGAATGATCGTACAGGAAAAAAACAAGAAGCACAAGTGACGGTTATTGGGTTAGATTCGGCAAAATTTGATCAAATCATTGATCAAAAAACAGATGAAGAATTGGTACTATGGTTAAAAAAGAAAGGTTACGACACGATCAGAACGATAGAGGATATCGATAAAATTTCTGATGAAAATCAATTAAATGGGATTTTAAAAGAATTAGATGCATTAAATGACAAAGACCTTAATCAAATCCAATTTGAAGCATTGAAAAAAACGTTTAAAGAATTGAAAGCTGACAAAGAACCGAAAACGATTCATTTGGAGTTAGAACCAGATAAGAAAGAAAAGAACTATTGGATCATTGTAGACGAAGAGAAACGTTTTAATGAATTGCTGGATGCTTTCCAAGGATAACTATAGTAAAGAAATATGTTGATTAAGGAGAAGTTAGAATGAAAAAATTTATAGTATTTTGCATAGCTCTTTTGATGATAGGTATCGGGATGACCCAGACAATAAATACCACAACTGCTGCATTTTCTAAAGATGAAGTAGTCAGAGAACGATTTGCTTTAAAAAAAGAGCGTCTAGCTGAAGTTGTTTCAAAAAAAATCGCTCATGTTGAAAACTCAATCAAGAAAAAGCTAAAAGAGCAAGAAGCGCAAAAAGTAAAAAAACAACAAGAAGAGATCGAAAAAAAAGCAGCTGACAAAAAAATAGAAGAAGAAACAGCTGCTAGCCAAATAAGGGAAAAAAGGTGGGACAAGAGTCAGAAACAGAGCAGGAAGTAGCTAAATCACCGATAGAAAATACACAGGTAGCACCTGTACCTGAAAATGTGGAAGCAGCTGATACGGTTTCTGGTGCTTCAACTAATGGGCGAGAAAGAGGTCAGAAAAACAGAGAGTGGAACGAGCAATTGGGCGATCCTAATTTGACACCAGAAGAGCGTCAAGGTATCATTCAAGAGAAAAAGAATTACAACCGCAATAACCACTGATAAAGCACTTTAGAGCATGACTATTTCTAGTAAATCATAGAATGTTGAGTTTTTTTTAGAAAGCTCATTTTTAAGAATCTAGTACGTTAACATAGTCATATTTACTCTTTTCATAGTCAATTTATTTCAGTGGACAGTTAGGGAAACCGCGGGTAATTTGTCCATTAAAACTGTGATAAGGGGATTGAGCGATGAGAGCTTCTAGCCAATTTAAAAAAGGTGCTTTAGAAATGTGTGTGCTTCATTTTATCCAAAAAGAAGATCGATATGGTTATGAATTAACACAACGAGTGAATCAGTTTATACCAATTACTGAAGGGGCGCTTTACCCAGTTTTGCGTCGTTTAGTCAAAGAATCGTATTGTGTCATTTATACGAAAGAATCGCCAGATGGTCCTTCCAGAAAGTATTACCAAATTACCGAAAAAGGAACAGAATATTTGGAAACTTTGGAGCACGATTGGGATGAATTTGTTGAACAAGTGAGTAAACTGAGGGAGGCAGATTAGTGAATACAATGGAAGAATATTTAAACCAACTAAAGGCTGCTTTTGCTGAAGAAGATATGGAAGATTTTGAGGAGTTAAAGGAAGACTTACTAGAGCAATTAGCCATTTGTTTAGAAGAAGGGCAGACAGAAGCAGAGGTAGTGGCAAGACTTGCTCCTCCAGAAGAAATCGCAGCAGACTACTATGCAGATTTAAGTTTAGATGCTGCAATCAATGCCAAAACTTCTGTTGTACCTAGAGAAGAAATTCAAGACGTATTCATTCAAACACAGAAAAAAAGAATGAGAAAATTTTTAAAAACAGTGTTTATGATGTTAAAACCGTTATTGTTTCTAGTGCTTTTAGGATTGTTTGGCTTTTTTCTAGTCTATACAATAAAAGAGCTAAGTGGAGAGCGAAATCTCGCTGGAATTCCAACGATTTTGTGTTTATTATTGTCCGCCCTCATTTTACAATTGATAAAAGGCGGGATCGTAAAAAAACGAAAATTAATCAACGGATTGACAATTGGTTTATTGGCATTTGGAACGATGATGCTACTGTTTTTTTCAGCTACAGGACAATTGATGTATACCGGCAGACAATATTATAAAGAGATCAGTTTGACTTCTAGTAATCATGCCGCATTTAGTTTTGATTCAGATGCTGATGTTGAGATTACAACTGTAGAAGTATCTAGTACTGAAAAACCAAGTTTGATGGTCAAAGGTCGTTTTAAAGAAAGTGACATTAAAAAAATTGAAAATGGGTCTCACGATAATAAAATCAATTTATCATTAGATAAAGAAAATATTTTTGATACTTTTACTCGAACAGGACGTTCAGAAGTGATTTTCTTCATTCCAAAAGGAACGATCCTAGATGATTTTCATTTAGGCTTAAGCCGTGGAGATCTGCGCTTATTGGATATTCAAACCAAAAATTTCGATTTAGATTTAATTGCTGGTGATGTCTACGCAAAAAATATTATTGCGGATGAAGGCAACATAGATAGTGAGTCTGGCGATGTAATCATAGAAGAATCTGCCATGAATTTAAAGGTTAATAGCATCTCTGGAAAAACAGTTATCACAGGTATGTTAGGGGACTTAACGATTGAAGGCAACAAAGGACTATCTATTTTAAAATTCTTACGTTCGGATAATGTTGCATTAAACAACTATTCAGGCCGTATGATTTTAGAAGATTCTGAAATAAAGAAACTTAAAGCAACTGCCACAGATGGTCAAGTAATTGTTAAACGAACAAAAGGTGATATTTTGCTAAGCAATGAAAACGGGAAAATCGTTTCAGAAGAAAATCTAGGTACGCTAGAGCTAGAAAATGGTTCTGGGCCAACGATTGCGATTCAAGAAAGTAAGGTAAATGCAAAAGTCTCCAGCCAATCTGGATTTATTAAATGGTTGCAAGACCCTAGTCAATCTGTAAAAGTCACAGCAAGTACAGGGACTGGTGAATTGAGAAATGATTTTTCTGATGTAACAGATAGTGGTAAATATAAAATTGACGTGAAATCTAAGACAGGAGATGTCAAAATCTTAGAAAAAGTTGAGTAAGATCAATCAGATGTAATAGATAGAAAATTACTGATAAATGTTTATCTGCAAGATGTTATGTACTATTGGAAGCTATAATTTAAAAGGGGAGCTGGGCAAAACATTACGCGTTTTGCTTAGCTTCCCTTTACTAATGTAGTACATAGATGTCGAGCAAAAGAAATTCTGCTATCTATCAGCGTAGAAGGATTTTGTCTTTGATTCTATATAGAAAAAGTTTTAAGGTATTTGTTTTGCTTGATAGTAGGGAGATGTGTTTTGAAGAAGTAGAGGTCAATTATAATCAAGGTTCTCTTCTAAAAAAAGAAATATTTTAGAACAAGAAGAAATCACTAGAGACTCTTTTAGAAACTACGAAGATTGCATCAAGACACGAGTGTCCAGCAATTATACCAATAGTTAAGCATCATAAGAACTATTAGCAACATAAAATCAGCGAAACAAAAAATTTTCTGACACTTTGTTGACTATGGAATTGTTTTTCTTTAAAATGAATACTAGACGGAAACGAATATAATAAAAAAGGCACTTCACAGATCAGTTGGCGCTGATCCATGAAGCCCTGAGAAGTCAGAGAAAGCTGACCAATCAAGTTGCCCGTGTCAATGCGTAACATCGACATATTCCATTTTACTCAATTTTGGGAGAAATATCTAGAACTTTCTTTACCAGAAGTTAAGATGGAACATAGGATGTCTATTTGTTGAACATGCAATGGTGTTGGTGTAGTTAACCAACATCATTTTTTTTGTTTGTTTCTGTCTAGAAAGAGCAAAGAAATATAGTACGGACAGCTAGTGATTGAAGCCGACAGTCTAAAGCTTTTCGGTAAATATTATCTTTGTGATTTTGGAATAATCAAAGACAAAAAAAGACTGATAGAATCGTTAAATGGGTAATGTTCTAGTTAGTCAAAAGTAGTCTTTGATATTTCAGGGATATAAACAGAGGGTACTTAATAAAAATAACGTTGATTTATTCTAGGTAAATCAGTTTATTTTTAAGCCCCTGTTTATATCTTTTATTAAAAAGACTAAGTACATAGACGATATGGGCAGTTATTCTTAAAATAGCTGCAGGCCAGTTTTTTGTAATTCCTTGTATGATAAATAAATATACAGACCACTCAGGTTATTTTTCTTTATAAATATTGGTTTCTATTTCGACGCGACCTCTTTCTAGAAATGCTGGTAAGGCAAGACTTTCTCCCAACATATTTAACGGTTCATCAATGGTAAATCCTGGCGTTAAAGTAGCAAATTCAACGCGATTACCACCAGGTTCTCTGATGTACAAACTTTTAAAGTACCCACGATGAACTATTTTTTCAATAGTCCACCCTTGATTTTTAGCTCTCTCGTATAAATTCTCCAGTTCATTTTCATCTTTAACGGAAAACGCAACGTGATCCATGCTTCCTCGACCCATTCGTGTTTTTTCAGTTGTTGCTGTTGAGACAAATTGAATAAAGTCAGTTCCATTTAGCTGAATCCGGTTATTGCTAGTTTCCCAACCCAATAATTGAGAGAAAAAATGAGCAGTTTTTTCAGGTTCGGCAACGTGGAATTCAGTCGACAAAAGACCTAAAATCTGTTTGGTCAAAGGAATAGAATTATCCACTTGTCGTTCTTTTTTTAAAGAAGCTTGTTCTACTTCGACTAAACGAATATTCACATGGTCTTTATCTTTAAAATGAAGTGTATTTTGTTCTTTCGTGAATGAGATGTGTAAGTCGCTTAAACGTTGTTCCCAAAAAAGCAGGCTGCCTTTAGGAATCTTTAATCCGATCGTACTTAAAAAATGACGGTTATCATAGCGATGAGCGAGTGATGGAACCACAAAAAATGTAATAACAGAACCAGGAGTCCCAGCATAATCTCCATAATAGTAATGAAGCATCTTATGATTATCTTGATTGACTGTTTTTTTTACGAGACGCAATCCGAGAATTTCAGTATAAAAAAATTGATTATCTTCAGCAAATCTTGTCAATAATGAAACATGATGAATAGGTGCAAACATTAAATGACCTCCTTTGAAAGCAACTTACTAAAAGTAAGTTTATGCTTTTTAAATAACAGTTGCAAGTATTTTGAATTTTAATAGCGGATTTTCTTCATAGCCAGATAGTGTAAAAGATGGTAGAATAGCCAAGACAAATCAAGTAGAAAGAGTGACAAATATGCTTAGTACAGAAGATTTTGATTTTGATTTACCAGAAGAACTAATTGCTCAAACGCCGTTGAAAGATCGAACGAGTTCAAAGCTTTTAGTATTAAATCGCGAGACAAAAGAAATAGAAGATAAACACTTTCATGAAATCGTTGATGAATTGAATTCTGGCGATGCGTTGGTTATGAACGATACGCGAGTATTGCCAGCACGCCTATATGGAGAAAAACCTGAGACAGGTGGACACTTAGAAGTTCTTCTTTTAACGAATACAGAAGGGGATACTTGGGAAACCTTAATCAAACCAGCTAAACGTGCGAAAATCGGAACGAAAATCAGTTTTGGTGATGGCCGCTTAACCGCAACAGTTGTTGAAGAATTGGAACATGGCGGCCGGATTGTAACGTTCAAATACGAAGGGATTTTCTTAGAAATCTTAGAATCACTTGGTGAAATGCCATTACCTCCATACATCAAAGAGCGGTTAGAAGATCCTGAACGATATCAAACAGTCTATGCTAAAGAAAATGGCTCTGCAGCGGCTCCTACAGCAGGTTTACACTTTACGCAGGAACTACTTACTAAAATCCAGTCAAAAGGCGTGAAGCTCGTTTATTTGACCTTACACGTTGGTTTAGGAACATTTAGACCTGTCAGTGTGGACAATATTGCAGAACATGAAATGCATAGCGAATTTTATCGTTTAACTGAGGAAGCCGCAGTACAACTAAATGACGTTCGGGAAAATGGCGGTAAAATCGTTGCAGTAGGAACAACCTCGATTCGTACGCTAGAAACAATTGGAACAAAATTTGACGGACAAATCAAAGCAGATAGCGGCTGGACGGACATTTTTATTACACCGGGTTATGAGTTTAAAGTTGTACAAGCTTTTTCTACTAATTTCCATTTACCTAAATCGACATTAGTAATGCTAGTCAGTGCATTTGCTGGTAGAGATTTGACACTTTCGGCCTATCAACATGCAATTGATGAACGCTATCGCTTCTTTAGCTTTGGCGATGCGATGTTTGTAAAATAAAAGATAAGAAAAAACTCATTTAGTTTCTAACTGAGCCAGATAAGAAAGAACAACGCTGCGTGCTTTGCAGAGTATATCTATCTTCTAAGGCCTAGTTAAAGACAAAATGAGTTTTTACTTTTTTAGATTCGAGGTAGTAACAGTTATAAGCCACTTAAAAGTAATGTTTGGGATAATTCTCTTTTACGGACTGATCTTGGTAAGAAGCAACGAATTTCATCTTCATTAAAACCAATCTGTAATCTTTTTTCATCAATCATAATTGGTCGGCGTAGTAATCCTGGATTATCTTTGACCAACTCCAATAATACATGCAACGGTAGTTCGTTAATATCTGTATCTAATTTTTGGAAGACTTTAGAACGAATTGAAATAATATCCTCAGTGCCTTCTTCAGTAAGAATTAATATATTTTTAAGTTCATCTAATGTAATAGGAGTAGTGCCAAAATTCTTTTCTTCAAATGGAATATCATGATCGATCAGCCATCTCCGTGCTTTTCTACATGATGTACAGCTATTTGTCGTGTATAATTTTAACATGTTTTTCAGATCCTTTCGAAAATATTGGTACATACCTCTTAATGACTATAATATACGAAAAGTAATAAATTCACAAAATAAATGCTTACAAAATAGCTGTTTATTGCTAACAAAAGATACAAATAACTGTATATTCACAAACGTTTGTTATTTATTTCAGATAAACTGTAATGTTAGGTACGATGTTTGGAAATTCGATCTGTTATGTAACGTTTTTTGTGCTACGTTCATTTTTTCTCGAATAAATAGAAGCGTTTACAAGTTTTTAGCAGAAGAGAGTATTTATTTTGAAACCTATTACAGATATTGTTTATTTTTCTAGAATAAACAGTTGACTGTAGGTTGACCCTATAGTTTATGCTAGCGGAAGAGTAAAATAGAAATAACGTAAAAGGTAGTCGGTCTTTTTTTGGGGTCAGAAAATATGCACTTTAGGAGGAGAGTAAAATAGAATCGTATTTAACTATGGGACAATTAGCTGAACTAATGGCTATTTCCAAACATCAAATTCGTTATAACGAGGAGAAAGGTTTATTTTCACCAGCATTTATAGACGACAATGGATATCATAAATATGGAATGGATCAAGTTTATCAGCTTGCAAATATTCTTTTGTTGAGAAACTTAGGCGTATCGACAGCTCAAATTGATCAATTTATGAATAATAAGGATAATGTTTGGGCTGAAAGAACGCTGAAAGAACGCTGAAAGAAACACTAGAAGCGACAGAAGAAAAAATTCAACAACTAGTTTCTGCAAAAAATAAAATTGAAAACTTATTACCAGAAATTGAACAAAAAGAAGAAACATACATCCAGTTTCCTGAAAGAAAATTAAGTAAAGTCTATTCTTATTCGCTGATGGATTCTTTAAATGTCAGAGACTTTTTTAAAGCTATAAAGAAAAGTCAAAAAAATCATGAACTATGTTTGGAATCGTTCTATTATCTGTTTAATGATCAGCAAGTAGAGGTGTATGTCAAAGAGGAGTCCTCAACGGAAAAACACTTACCGGCAGGTGATTATTTCGTAAAAAGAGTTTGGATAAAAGAAGAACATGAACTGTTAGCTGCAATAGAAAAGTTTAGCCAAGAAATAGAGCAACCTTTTTTTAAAACAGCAGAAATCATTGTTAAAGAAGCTGCATATTCTTCGATCTTAATGAACAATAAAGTCTTATACGAGCTACAGTATTTTATTTCTCTGGAAGGATGAGGTCTGTTTGAAAAGAAAAATAACTATAGTTGATCGTGATCAATTAAGTGAGTGCGAAAAAAGAGGCGTCTTCCGTTTGCTTTTGACTTCTTTTTCCGCTAAGTTTGCAAGCAACCGTTTGACATTGAAGGAAAAGGTTGATATTTTACTTTATCTTGAACAACATTATGCTTCTCAGAAAAAGTCGCCAGTTGATTATATTGTAAAAGATCAAGATGAAATTATTGGTGTTCTAACAATTTCAGAAAAAACAATGGACTCAAGAAAAAAGAACTACCCGTTTGAATTGTCCAAAAAGTATGGTTTTTTGCCTATTTTTAAATATCTGCTGATGTTGAGTGCTCTTGAATACTCTCCGCAAGATAAAGAACAGTACATTGAAAATGTTGCTGTTCATGAAAGATATCAAAGACAAGGAATTGCTAAATTTCTGATTTTAGCGGCGCAAGCCGAAGTAAAAACGGGTGGTAAATTGTCTTTAATCGTTTCTGCTAACAATCAACAGGCAGTGGGATTGTATTTAAAGTATGGCTTTTCAATTGTTAAAAAACAGAGAGTCCTTATTTTAAGATTTTTAGCAAATGAACCTAATTGGCTTTTTATGGAATGGAGTAGGTAATATGAACTTGATGAAAAAGAGCATGCTTTTTTTGCTAAGTTTGAGTATTATTTTTGGTGCTTTTATTTGGTATGAACACAGCTATGAGATGGAGGAAATGAGCCAGTGGATTCCAACCTCTAAAGGTAAATTGTCTGCTGTATTGACAAAACCAGTAGGGACTCGATCTAAAGGCATTGTTGTACTCGTTCACGGAGATGCGCCAGTGGATGCGACTAACGAGGGTGGGTATAGACCAATGATGGAGCAATTTGCTAAAGCAGGTTTCACCACAATCTCTTGGGCGAAACCTGGGGTTGCTGGTTCTACTGGGAATTGGCTCAATCAATCTATGCAAGATCGAGCAGATGAAGTAACAGAAGTCATTCAATGGGCACTGAAGCAGCCCAAATTAAATACAGAAAAAATTATGTTGTGGGGAGTAAGTCAAGGTGGGTGGGTCGTGCCAAAAGTGGCAAGTCAAAAGAAAGTACCTATTTCTAAAGTGATGTTGGTTTCCCCAGCAGTTAATTGGTTGAGTCAAAACACTTATTATACGATACAAAAATTAAAACAGAAAGGTCAAAAGCCAGAACAAATCAACGAAGCACTGGATAGAGAAGCAAAGAGTATCGACTTGTTGAAAAAGGATATTTCTTATAAGGAATATTTAGCAAAAACACCAGAACAACAGCCAATGTCAAAAGATCGCTGGGAATTTGTAAAAAAAAACTTAGACTCAGATGTTCGCCTAGATTTGGAAAATAGTGATATTCCTGTCGATTTATTCCTTGGGGATCATGATCAAAATGTTGATACTGAAGAGACTGAAAAAACGTATTCAAAAATAATCCCGAACGAATTACTGACAGTTTTTAAGATAAAAAATACTGCTCACAGTATGATTTATTCAAATATTGCGCAGTCTGAGTTTTTTACTGCTGTAGCTTATCTATTGGCACCTAAAGATTTTTTGATTAATAAAGATTTTTTACGGCAGTGCTATTTATCTGTTGGGGGAGATTGAGAAACTAAAGAACAGTTTTGTTTCGCGCTCTAAATCCGAATAAACGGCGAGAAAAAAGCAACTCCTTCGGAAATAAGCTGAAATTCACAAAAATTTGAAAAGCAATTTTCGTGAATTCCCTCTTATCTCTCGGAGCTAAACGCTTTTGTCTTAGCCTCATTTTTTTATGAATATAGTCAAAATAAAAATAGGATAGTATTTTTCCTACTTTTTTATTATTATTATAAAGAAGACAGAGGATTCTAAAGGAGAGGAAACAATGATTGAAGAGTTGACATATAGCTATGCTACAACAATATTAGAAAGAATTCAGTGTTGGAAGGATTTAAATGTAGAAGCAAACGATTATTTAAAGCAATGGCAATCACGTAAAAGCTTATTAAATAGTACTGATTACGATAAAATGCTTCATCAATATCATTTAGACAAGAAAATCTTTAGTAGAGGATTGTTGCCTTTTACAGAAGAGAGAGCGCAGTTATTATTACCAAAGGTGGAAAAAAGCGAGTGGTTTGAGTTACACAGACAGTTATTTATAGATGAAATACCCATAAAAGAAATGACTTTAACCGCTGCATTGCGATTTCACTTGGCTTTTTACGAGAAACATATCCAACAACTTTTACAAAAGTTTCCTTTGATTCAGGTATCTGAAAAAGTAATTTCAGAGCTAATTGACCAACTGTCAGATGATTTCTTTTTTATTGCCCAAAAGACATTAGTTTGGGATGTTCATCAGATGATTGAAGAATATCAATTGCAGGCGGAATCGAAAGAAGAAGAGTTCACTAACTATATCAAGGAATTTCTTGGTGATAAACAAAGGACCTATCTTTTTTATGCAGAATATCCCACACTTGCTAGGTTGCTTGCTGTTAGATTGGCATTTGCTTGTGAAATGATCGAAGAGTTTTTTGCTGACTTGAACAATTCTACTGAACAATTGGTAAAAAAATTTTCTGTCTCAATACCAATGGAGCTTACAGAAATCGTACTTGGACAAGGAGATAGCCATGATCGCGGTAAAACAGTGATACAATTTCAGATAGATGAAAAGCCCTTGATTTTTAAATTTAAGAACCTAGAGATAGGGGAGCGTTTTAATGATTTATTGACCTATATCGAAGCGTTAAACCCAACATTATCTTTTTATAAAATCAAACGATTCGTTCAATCTACCTTCACGATTGAGGAAAAAGTTCCTTATCAGGAATGTAAAGTGGAAAGCGAGGTCATTGATTTTTATCAAAATTATGGTCAGCTGTTAGCAATCGTCTATTGGTTAGGGGCGACGGATCTGCACATGGAGAACTTGATTGCCAATGCTCAATATCCTGTGTTGATCGATGTAGAAACATTGATTCGACCTGAAATGTTTAAATTGACCAACAAATTATCTAGACAAACTCGAATAGAAAAACACTCTGTAATCGTTGCAGGCTTGTTGCCACAAAAAAAACAATGGAAACGAGATCTTGAGATGGATGCATTGTCTGGTACCAAGCAAAAATTACCTAAAAAGGTTAGAAGGTTAAGGAATGATCGCTCCAGCGATATTGCGTTTCAGCTAGAAGAAGCGTATATGGATGGCGCCCAAAATATTCCACGTTTAGATGGAAAAGAAGTTGACTATCTAGTTTATCGCGATGTGATCCAGAGAGCATTTAAAGAAATGAATCAGCTATTATTAGAAAATAAATCTGAATTTATTGAGAAAGTCAAAGTACTATTTTCAGACACAACAATTCGATTGATATACAGGGATACGCAAGACTACGGGAATTTGTTGAATTTTACCTTGCATACAGATTGTATGTCTAATTACATTGAACGAGAAAAGATTATTGAAAACTTGTGGGCCAGTCCAATCATTCCAGAGGTGCTGATCCCTTTTGAAGTGCAAGCGATGTTGGATCACGATATACCGTTGGTTACAGCAAATACCTCTTTAACCAATGCCTATACTAATGGTCATGAACTGAGTGACTTGTTAGAGAAAACGCCATTGCAAGATACGGTGGATCATATGGAGCAAATAACAGATAAAACCAGCCATTTTTCTTATCTTTTATTAAAAGAAAGCTTAGGGACTTTAGCGTATAGTCCGCAAGAAATAACGATTTCAATGAAAAATAGTTCCATTGAAGAACCTCTATTACAAAAAGCTGCTGATATTGGTGATAAAATCATTGATCAGATTGTAGTAGATAAAGAAAATAGTGAAGTTGATTGGCTCTCTATTGTTCCTGCATCAGATGGCGAGGTTGAGATTGCTTATCCAGGTATGGATCTTTATGAAGGCGTGGCAGGTGTTTATCTCTTTTTTGTTTATTTGAATCATTTTGTGCCTAAAGATAGTTACCAAGACGTGATCACTATTTTAGAGAAAGAAATTTTTCTAACTGAGGATGGGAATAATACCTATGAAAGTGGATTTTTTGATGAAGGGATGCGGCTGACAGTTGCTTTTTATGTAACTAGATTACTCAATGATCCTAAACATCATTCCTATATGGAAAAAAGCTTGAAAACATTAAGAACATTTCAAATAGCAGCAGAGAACCAAACGAATGAATGGATTTATGGTAAAGCAAGTTTACTCGCAGTTTTAGCAGCTATCTATCAAACATACCCTAGCAAGGAAGCTTATGCTGGGCTTTTACACTATGCACAAGCAGTGACCTGTCAAGAAATGACTGATAATAGTTTTGCTCATGGCTATGCTGGCGTATGCTATGGCCTAAGTAAAGCAGACCAAATTCTTAAAGAAGTGGAAATCCAAGAAAAACTTGAGTGGTATCAAGCAAAATTTGAAAGCAATCTTAAAAAGAATGAAAAAATAAATGATTCTTGGTGTAAAGGGAGAACTGGAATCAAAGAAGTTTGTCAATTGTTACAGCTTACTTTTGCTGATGAGCTGTCTAAAAAAATAGAAGAGCAATATTCAGAAGACGCTTGTCTTTGTCATGGGATTTATGGGAATAAAGATGATTATTTAAATGATATTAATTTATTAATACGCGATGTTATTAAACTGAAGTCTGATCCAGCAAGTGTTCCTGTTGGCCTTTTTTGTGGCTTAGCTGGAGTTGGTTATCAAGTATTGAGGGCATACGAACCGTGCATTGTTCAATCCTTGTTATTTATTAAGTGACACAATCTGAAAAAAGAACTTTACTTATCTCGAGGAACGGATTATAATCTAAGTATTAACGCAAGGGGGAGAAATATTATCATGAGAAAATTATCGATTGAAAAAATGGAAACAAAAACAGATGCAAAAAAATTAGACAAATTTGTAGGTGCTTCTTTCGAAAGAAATGAAGAGACTGAAGAAATGTTTAATCGTCTTGAAGAAACTACTCCTAACTCACTTGGTGGTTGGACTAAATTAATTTGTTTCTAAAAAAAAAGACCTCTTTGCGGAGGTCTTTTTTTATTTTATTCTTCTCAGTATTAATATACCAATTGCTTCAACGCCAGAAATAAGCAATACAAAGAAATTTAGTATCCAGTTAAAAGATAATTCATTCTTTGAAATAATCTCAAAAACTACTGCATTGTTATTCAAAATAGATATTAATACTACTGTAATAATAAAAGAGATGAAACTTGCTGTTGAAATAATTTTCTTTCCACGTTCATCTTTACCTTCTTTGCTAAAGTAAAAATAAATTGAATACACAATGAAAATAACTGATAGTACAGCGATTACTATACTAGACCAATGATTTCTAGGCAAGTTATCAAAAAAAGATTTAAGTGATTCAGTCATAATTTATCCTTTCCTTCCGTTAGTCGGTTTCTTCGTTTGTTTGCTCGTCTTCTGTTAGTTTCTTGAAAGTGAAGATTTGTTCAATCGGCACTTCGAAAACGTCTGCTATGTCGTGAGCCAGTAAAAGGGAAGGATTGTATCTATTTCTTTCTAACTGAATAATTGTTTGTCTAGATACTCCCACTTTGTCAGCAAGTTCCTGTTGGGTCATGCGTTTCATGGCTCTGTAGACGTGAATGGAACTCTCGAAAGATGAGTTCTTCTTTTTTGGCAATGCAAATCCCTCCAATAGTCTAATTTATGTAGTAAATAAAAAGCGCATAGTCAATATACCATATCTTACTTTCACTTACAAATATCATGCAGATAAAATATAAAGAAAAAAGCCAAGCTTCTCGACTAGCTTGGCTCTTGTTTCCGGAAGGAATCAGTGTATCGAATGATTTTTTGTTACTTTTCGTTATACATGCAAAGTAATTAGTTGAATTTCTTGTTCATAAACCAAATGTTGTCTTCATTACATTTTCTACATTTCTTTTTTTTATTTTTTTCAATCAAACTATCTTTATACGTGTTTTTTTGTTGTATTTGGATTGATTGTCCAACTTTTTACACATATTCACTATTTGTAAAGATGCTTTTATGATTTTTATACTTTACATATATTTATTGATGAAAGGTGAATCGTGTTCTGCTAACAATTTTGTGTTTACTCATTCTTGCTTCGAGAAATTCTTCAATACAACTGATATTTCCTCCTTCCTTCTAAAATTATAATACCATATAAAGTAAGCGTTTTCAAGTCGAAAGACTTTTAATCAGTAAATAAATTTTATGGGGTAACTAGTTTACAGGGTTGAAAAAGTACTAAGAAAAAATGAAAAATTAGCCATATTTATTGAAGTTTGAAAAAAAAACATGGTATAGTGAATATAGATACTATATTAATAGAAGGAAAAAATAAGAATGGGGGGATAGGATGGAAGCATACAAAAAACCTATCGAAACAATTATCAAAGAAGTGAACACAAATAAAGAGCAAGGATTAACAGAACAAGAGGTAAAGAAACGACTCGCTGAACATGGTGCTAATACGTTCCAAGAAGCGAAAAAAGATTCTATAGTAAAAAAATTTCTTCATAGTCTATCTGATTTTACAACAATTATTTTATTAGTTGCAGCAGCTATTTCGTTCTACACAGCAATTGCTACAGATCACGGGGATTATTTTGAAGGAATCTTGATTATCGCAATTGTCGTAATCAACGCAGTACTGGCAATCGTTCAAGAAGGAAATGCTGAAAAATCGTTAGCTGCATTACAGGATATGAACAAACAAAGCAGTTCAGTGTTACGTGATGGCAAAGTCGAGACCATCGATGCAGAAAATGTTGTTGTTGGGGATATACTTGTGTTGGAATCAGGCTCAATGATTACAGCAGATGCACGTTTGATACAAGCATCACAACTTAGAGTTGAAGAATCTGCCCTTACTGGAGAAAGTGAACCTGTTGAAAAAGATTCGGAATACATAGGAGAAGATGATTCGTCGATCGGTGATCAAATCAACATGGTATTTAAAGGTTGTACTGTATCAAATGGTCGTGGTAGAGCAATTGTCACAGCGACTGGCATGCAAACTGAAATGGGAAAAATCGCTGGATTATTGAATGACGATGTGACACAACAAACACCTTTACAAAAACGTTTGAATCAATTAGGTAAGCGTATTAGCTTAATTGCTTTAGGTGCGGCAGCCTTAGTATTTATTATTGGGGAACTACAAGGTGAGCCAATGTTGGAAATGTTTATGACAGCAGTATCACTGGCCGTTGCAGCAGTGCCTGAAACATTAATGGTGATCGTTACATTAACACTGGCTTATGGTGTTCAGAAAATGGCTAAAAAACACGCGATCATTCGTCGCTTGCCAGCTGTCGAGACTTTGGGAACTGCCAATGTTATTTGTTCCGACAAAACTGGAACGTTGACTCAAAATAAAATGCGTGTCAGACGTGTTTGGTCACGTGGAGATGAAGTAACGGATACAGAAGATGCGATGACAGATGAGGCTATGGAAGTTTTAAAAATGGCCTCTCTTTGTACAGATGTTATCGTGGATAAAGATGGGGATGACTTAGTTATTCAAGGAAACCCAACAGAAGCTGCAATTGTACGTGCCGTTGAAGAGAATTACCATACTAAAGCTGAATTAGAAGAAAAATACCCGAGAATCGGTGAAATTCCATTCGATTCAGAGCGTAAAATGATGACCACTGTGCATAAAATGGGGAAAAAATATATCTCTGTAACAAAAGGTGCTTTCGATGTTTTGTTGACTCGCTTCCGTTTTGGCGATGTAGAACAAGCCGCGGTAGTAAATGACCGCTTTGGAAAACGTGCTTTGCGCGTGATTGCAGTTGGTTATGCGATCTATGATGAAGAACCTACGGAAATTACTTCAGAGGCATTAGAGAAGAATTTAAGGCTATTAGGATTGATTGGCATGATCGATCCACCAAGACCAGAAAGTAAAGGTGCTATTGCCCGAGCTAAAAAAGCTGGGATCAAGACAGTGATGATCACAGGGGATCACGTAGTAACCGCTGGAGCAATTGCGAAAGAATTAGGTATATTAACAGACAAAAGTGAAGCTTTGACTGGCTCAGAGTTACAAAAAATGTCAGATGAAGAATTAGATTCACGAGTGAAATCACTCTCTGTTTATGCTCGTGTAACACCGGAAGATAAGATTCGTATAGTCAAATCATGGCAAAGGACAGGTGCTGTTGTGGCCATGACTGGTGATGGAGTCAACGATGCACCCGCTTTAAAAGCTAGTGATGTTGGTTGTGCAATGGGAATTACTGGAACGGATGTCGCACAAGGAGCTGCTGATATGATTTTGACGGATGATAATTTTGCGACGATCGTTGATGCAGTCGCACAAGGTCGGGCAGTTTATCGAAATATCCGTAAAGCAGTAAACTTTTTACTAAGCTGTAATATCTCAGAGATATTCATTGTGTTGATTGCTATGCTTTTAGGCTGGGGGGCACCATTTACGGCTGTCCAATTATTATTTGTGAACGTTGTGGCAGATGGTCTACCAGGGTTTGCGTTAGGGAAAGAACCTGCTGAAAAAGGAATCATGGATGAAGCACCGATTCCAAGAGATGAAGGAATCTTTGCGCGCGGTTTGTGGCAAAAAATTGGAATCAATGCGTTTGTTTTTACTGTAATTACTTTGTTTGGATTTTACTTAGGTGCAAATGTTGATTCAGTTTCATACTTTTTCGAAGCAAGTCATGAAATTGGTCAAACTGTCGCATTCTTGATTTTAGCTTATTCATCTATTTTGCATGTTTTTAATGTGAGAAGTACAGAATCAATTTTTAGAGTAAAATTATCGACAAATAAATCACTCTTTGAAATGGCCGTATTGGCTGTTATCATCACGACAGTCATTGCATTATTACCATTCACGCAAGAGCTGTTTGGATTAGTTCCGATTGGAATTAATCACTGGTTACTTGTAATGGGCTTATCGATCATCCCGATTTTTGTAAATGAAATGATCAAATTCCATTACTCACCAGAAGAAGATACTGAATAAAAAAATAATAAATACAACGCTTGAAGTGCTGATTTCTTACTGAATATCCGTACTTCAGGCGTTCTTTTTATAAAAATTTAATTATGTGAAAAGATACATTGAAAATACTATTGAAATTATTTACATAAAAGGCTTGCTAAAATGTGAAAGGAGTATTATAGTTGTTATCAAAATCAGTTATTTTGATTTTTTAACTGATATTTTTTAATTAAATTATAAATAGTAACCGATATTTTTATTTGGGCTTCCAGATAAAGATCTTAGGGGAGTAGCAACATAGTTTATCTATGTTTTTAGATCAACAGCAAGTGTGCAAACACTGGTCTAAGGATGAAATTGCGAGACCTAAGTGTAAGGGCCAAGTGTCGTTTCACTTAGGTCTCTTGTTATCTAGCTATGCGGGCTAACTCTTCGGAAAAAAGATAAAATCTGCCAGTGACAAAGATTTTCACAAACAGATTTCCTATTTTCAGTCAGAGCTGGATGAGTCCGCTTCGCTTTTAGTATTATCTAGCTTTAAGAGCTAGTCTCTCGGGAAAAAGATAAATAATGAAAGAGGCAAAAAGCGCCTCAGTCATGATTTCCTATTTTCCAGTCGAGGCTGACCGAGCTCTTTTAGCTTTTAGTATTATCTAGCTTCAAGAGCTAGTCTTTCGGGAAAAAGATAAATAATGAAAGAGGCAAAAAGCGCCTCAGTCATGATTTCCTATTTTCTAGTCGAGGCTGACCGAGCTCTTTTAGCTTATAAATTGGAGGAGAATCTTGTGGTAGAGAAGTCAAAAATTTCGCATCATCAGAAATTGACCGCTGCTGGTCTTTTAGTAGCAATGGGTGTTGTTTATGGTGATATCGGAACAAGTCCGCTTTATGTAATGAAAGCGATCGTCGGAGATAATGGCGGTCTTCAGAATGTTTCAGAGAATTTCATTATTGGTGCGGTATCATTGATCTTTTGGACATTGACGATTTTAACAACAATCAAATATGTTGTAATTGCATTGAATGCAGACAACCATGGTGAAGGTGGAATTTTTTCTTTATATACGCTTGTTCGTAAAAAAGGGAAGTATTTGATCATTCCCGCTATGATTGGGGGAGCTGCTTTACTGGCGGATGGTGTATTGACGCCAGCAGTAACGGTGACAACAGCGATTGAAGGGTTACGGGGAATACCGGTTTTCTTTGATCGGTTTGGCAGTGATCAAAACATTATTGTGATGATTACCTTAGTCATTATTCTTATCTTATTTTCTGTTCAACGTTTTGGGACTGATGCAGTTGGTAAAGCGTTTGGACCGATCATGTTTGCTTGGTTTACATTTTTAGGTGTGATGGGGCTAATCAATTTTGGACAAGACTGGACAGTTCTTCGTGCATTGAATCCTTATTATGCGATTCATCTGTTACTTAGTCCTGAAAATAAATTAGGAATCTTTGTTTTAGGGAATGTCTTTTTAGCAACTACTGGTGCAGAAGCACTATACTCTGATTTAGGTCACGTTGGTAAACATAATATTCGTGCTAGTTGGCCGTATATCAAAATTTGTTTGATCCTCAATTATTTAGGACAAGCAGCTTGGATTTTGAGTGCAAAAAATGACCCGTCTATTTTAGCAATTGAAAACCTAAACCCGTTTTTCCAAATGATGCCAAATAGTATTATGTTGATAGGTGTTGTTTTTGCAACAGTTGCAGCAGTTATTGCGTCTCAAGCATTGATTTCAGGATCATTCACACTAGTTTCAGAAGCAATTAAATTGAAATTATTACCAAGATTGAAGATTATTTACCCAGGTGCTAATATTGGGCAAATGTATATTCCAGCAGTCAATATGATGTTATGGATCGTGTGTTCATTAATCGTGATCACCTTTAGAACATCTACGCATATGGAAGCAGCTTATGGTCTTTCAATCACTGTGACAATGTTGATGACAACTATTTTATTGATGTTTTATTTATTGCAAAAAGGTGCACCAAAATGGGTTGCGTATCTGGTTACCTTGTTCTTCGGTAGTATCGAATCGATTTTCTTTGTCTCAAGTATTGCGAAATTCTTCCATGGTGGTTATGTTGCCGTCGGGATTGCTTTGTTGATTCTAGCAGTGATGACAATTTGGGAATGGGGCAATATTATCAAAGAGAAAACATCCGATACCGTTCCGCTTAAACAATATGTAGAACAATTACGGATGCTAAAAGATGACACGACTGTGCCAAAATCTCAAACTAATGTTGTTTTCATGACGCCAGATACGATTGGAGATGAAATCGGCCGTCAAATCATTTATTCGATTTTAGATAAGCAACCAAAAAGAGCAAATGTTTACTGGTTTGTAAACGTTGAAGTAACGGATGAGCCTTTTACGAAAGAGTATTCTGTAGATATGATGGGCACAGATTTTATTGTGCAAGTTCAACTTTATCTTGGTTTCCATGTAGCACAAGAGGTCAATGTTTATATTCGTCAAATCGTTTATGATTTAATGAAAGAAGGTCGTTTACCTAAACAGCCGCAAAAGTATTCATTGACACCAGGCCGTGAAGTCGGTGATTTCCAATTTATTATTATTCGTGAAGAGCTATCTAAAGTAACCGAATTGAAGAAATGGGATCGTCAAATCATGCAACTGAAATTGGCTATCAAAAAAAGAACCACCACGCCAGAAAACTGGTTTGGTTTGGAATATAGTGAAGTGAAATATGAATCAGTTCCGTTGATTATTGGTGATACAAGAAAGACACGATTAAGGGAACGAAAAGTTTTATCTTAAAAATGAAAATCTCTAAGACGGTTTGGAAGTCTTAGGGATTTTTGTTTTAACCCAATAGTTCCTATTCGCGCTAATTTGAAAGGACAAGTATAATAAAGAGATAGAAGAAAAATGAGGTGTAAAATATGCTTGCAATAAATTTTTTCATATTATTTTTAATGATTGCGATTACGGCATTTTTTGTAGCAAGTGAATTTGCTTTAGTGAAAATTCGTATGTCAAGATTAGAGCAATTAAAAAAGGATAACGTTAAAAACGCAGAACTGGCAATCCATGTGACCCATCATTTAGATGCCTATTTATCTGCTAGTCAACTAGGGATTACATTGACAGGTCTAATCATTGGGTGGGTTGGTGAAGGTTCGGTCGCAACATTACTACATCCACTAATCGGGAATCTCCCCATCAGTGCCGCGCTTAGTAGGACGGTTTCAGTGATTTTAGGTTTTGCTATTGTGACATATGTAGATGTCGTGGTGGGCGAATTGCTGCCAAAAAGTTACAGTATTGCCCAAACTGAAAAAGTTGTTTTAGCTATCGTTAAACCTTTGCATTATTTTTATAAAGTAATGTATCCTTTCATCTGGTTACTAAATCATTCTGCTGCGAAACTAGGAAAATTATTAGGGATAAAATTAGTTTCAGAAGGCGAAGAAACGTTAACACAGGAAGAATTGCTGTATGTAGCAGTTGATTCTTATAAAAAAGGCGAACTAACAAAAGAAGAATACCATTATATGGAAAATGTATTTGAATTTGATGACACGTTAGCAAAAGAAATCCAAGTTGACCGAACATCTATGGAAGTTTTTGAAGCAGATGAAACAGTAGCTCAAGCAATCCAACATTCTTTAAAAAGAGGACATACACGTTATCCAGTAATCGAAGAATCTAAAGATAATGTCTTGGGATATGTAACACTGCCAGCTTTGATCAAGGAATCATTTGTTAATGACCAAAAAAAGGTCAGTGAGTTAGTGGAAGAGCCTATCGTTGCTTTAACAACTATTCCTATCAAAAGTTTATTGACAATGATGCGAAAAGAAGGAAAACACATTGCAATTTTAAAGGATGAATACGGTGGAACGACAGGAATGGTCACAATTGAGGATATTTTAGAAGAGCTGGTCGGAGATATCAGGGATGAAACGGATTTGGAAAACGCCTTGATTGCAAAAGAATCAGATAATTCTTATATCGTTTCTGGAAAAATCACGCTTGATGATTTTGAACGTTACTTTAAAGTTAAAATTTCATTGTTTGAAAACTCAGAGATGTCTACATTAGCAGGCTTTATCGTGGAACAAAAAAATAATCAAATCGCTGTAGGAGATCAAATCAAAATAGATCGTTTTACTTTTGAAGTGATGGATTATGAGCATGCCCATATTGATTATTTTAAAGTAACAAAATCGGCAGAATAAAAACAGTAAAACGTACTAAGATAGAACTAACGGAAAATCCAGATACCGTTTATGATGACTGAACTCTGGAAAATGACGATTCAATAACTGCTTTCTGATGAAGAAACTAGCGAAACTTATCTTCAACTAAAAATTGGCTTAAAATGGCTCTTTGTCAACTAATGTTGGTGGAGAAAAACTAAAGAATTAAATCAATGATGAAGTCTAGAGGGAAATACCTCTAGGTTTTTTTATTCGGTTGAAAAAGTACTGTGCCAAAACATAAAGTAATTCTCAATTTAAAGTTATAGAAGTTACGAAACCCGCAGGTATTTCTCTTTAATACTTTGATATGGTTATTCAAGCATTCTAATGGTCCGTTAGAATACGGTAATTCTAGCGCATTTTTAAGTTCATTTTGTACCTTTTTAAACGTAGAAATGACTGTTTGATAATAAGCGGGAAGCATAGGATACTCTTCGCTCAATAATGAGAGAAACCCTACATAATCTCGTGTTTCTATGGCATAAAGAAAGTCCTGATAAAAAGTGTAGCCAGTGTTCAACTCGCTATCATACGCAAGTAAACGATCAACGACTTCTGTTTCAGTTAAATAGGTGCGGAACGAAGAACGCCAAAGGCGTTTTTCAAAATCGAGCTTCGATTGACTTTTTTGAAGAAGTTTCCAGTATTTCTTCAAGTGTCGATATTTTTTTTCTTCTATATTTCCGTGATGAAGAAACGTGTTCATTCGCTGAATACGGTGTTTTAAAAAGGTTCGCCCAATGAGTTGAACAATATGAAAGCGATCAAGAATAATCTGAGCCGTTGGAAACAGCTTTTTGACTAGCGAAAAGTAAGGCGTGTACATATCACAAACAATATACTTTACTGTTTTACGAACAGAGAGAGGAAATCGTAAAAAGTAACGCTCCAAAAAAGGTAGTTGACGATTTTCAATGACATCAATTAACTGTTTTGTTTGCCCGTCCATCATGATGAAACTCATGGAAGCTGCGACTTGCTTGACGGATTTGAATTCATCGAAACAAAGGACTTCCGGTAAGGTTAACTGATTGATTTTTTTCGGTTCATAAAATTGTTTCAATATCCGGTAAACAGAAGAGACAGAGACTTTCTTTTGACGCGCAATTTCACTCATAGAAGTTACTTTTCTTAGATGATCTGCAATAGAAAGCTTTACTTTCTTTGAAATGGAGCAATATTTTTCAACAAGGTTGGTTCCAGCAACAAAGGTTTGTTTACAGGAATGACAGAAGAAACGGCGTTTCTTCAAGCGTAAATAAGTTTAGTATTCAGAAACATCATTCAGTAAAATAAGACAAGTTGTATAGCTCCAACGAATAATCGCTCCGTCATCTTTACCGCCACAATGAGGGCAAGAATGGGCTAAATAATCCAATGTACCAGAAAACACCTGACAAAATCTTCCTTTAATGCGCTCTCTTTTTAAAGAATTTTCAGTAAAAGTAATGTTTAAGTCTAGAATATCTAAGGTTTCTTTGATAAGATTTGTATAGGACATCTTGATTTCTCCTTTTTGAATGGTTTTAGACGACTTAATTCTAAAGGATATCAGTGTGTCTTTTCTATTATTTTGCATTAAAAAAGATGCCGGTGATTTCTCACCAACATCAGAAAGTATAGAGCCGTTATAATAGAGTGTCGCCTATCCGACAGTCTTGCGACGGTGAGGAGGTGCTTTACATGTTCTTAGCATTTTTCTGTCACCTTCTTGTCGGGCTGTTAGTAGCTCTTTTCGAGTATTGGCTAAATACTCGAAACAAGAAGTAAAACAACCTAATGGCGACATTAGCCCACAAAAAACCCCTAGAGAGTCCGACCTCTCTAGGGGTTAGTGCTTTACATGTTCTTTTTCTGTATCTATAGTATAACACTTTTTTTACTTGATAACAACATTGTTACTTTTTACTGATTCTTTTTAGAGTCCGAATGATTTTTAGCTTCAGGAATTTTTACCGTTCGCCTTTAAAAAAATTATCCTGAAAGATCCGCAGCTGCTGCCGGAGAATTTTCTTTCATTTTACGAACGATCGATATTCGTTAATCCTTTAAAACAACGCTCTATATAGTATTCAATGCCTTCTTGATTTAGTAATTCACAAATACGTCGAACTTGCCAGCTTGGTTGACTATGCATAAGTGGAAAAGGGTCATACCAATCTTTTGCTAAAGGATGATAGGTTAAGTTTATTATTCTTACTTTTTTACTTTGCTATTCACTTTTATTTTGATATCATCATTTATACGAATTCTATCCAAATAATGATATGGAAGATACCAATCGTATAAGCGTGAATATGGTTGACTGTTTCTAATAAAGCAAATAGATACTATATTATTATTGTCTTTCACATAAACCAATTTGCTCATCAACTATGTTCCTCAGATTGCGTTGTAGACTCAAACAACTCTCCATAAACTTGCTTTAACTGGTTACTTAAGGTTTTATTTTCTTTTTCCAACACAGCTATTTTTCTCTTTAGGGAACGGATTATCATATCTTTTTTTGTTGAACTGTTTTCTATCTTATAATTCTTTTGAAATGATTCTTCTCTGTAGAAATCTACTTTTTTTTTAGCTTTGGAATAGAGTATAAAGTGGATTTCCCAACACCTGAGTATTTGGCTACTCTCGAAAAATTAATTAGCTGATTTGTGGCCAATAACTGATTGATTGTCTGTTCAACACAATCAATTGTTCTTTGACGTCTCAGTTTATGCACTTTCTTTAAATGCTTCATTTGATCAAAACTCATTTTTATCTCCTTCTACATTTATTCTAGATTGCCTTCCATAAATAATACCACCATTTTTAATTTCCCCTTCAATTTCAAGGTATTTATCAAGTAATCTTTGACTTTTTTCTACTATATCGTCACGATTATTTTGTTTCAAAATATCAATATTTCTTTTTATTTTTTTAATAGAGTAAATAATCACAGTCTCCTTTAATCAAGGATGTATTCGTTAATAATTTGAAGTAACATGTTTAGTTGTGTTTTGTTAAAAAAATCTGAAATTACAATGCTTTTTTGGTTATTAGATTTAGGATAATCAAAACGATCAGTGATGATTAAACTGGCTTCATTCGGTGAATCAACAATCTTTATGAGAGAGGCATTAAAGTTGTTTTTAAGAAAAGAACGAATATATTTTTTGGTATTAAAGCTTTTAGTGAAGTATAAATAAATAGTGAATTGTTTCGAATAGTTTTGAATTGTTGCTAGGTAAAGTAAGCTACAAAAATTAATCCTAGAAGTTGACGATAACCAAAAACTGTACTTGTCGGTAGTTACATTTTTTTGAATGAAAGATTTAAAAAAAGAGAGAGTTCGAGTTTGTAATTCTGTATCTAAATAAACATTTTTCTTATTTTCTGGCAAGTCTAAAAACCAAATATCTAAAAGTGTCATGTCTAAAAGTGTTAGTGTATACAAGATTATGCAGTAGTACATAAAAATACAATTTTGTTGATAAGAAAAATTTAAAATAGATTTCTGTGACCAAGAGGGACCTAAATTACTTAACAGTTCATAATCGGGACATGTATCATTTAGAAATTTTTCACCAATCAATAAAATATTATCTTTTTGTAAAGAATCAGCAAGAAGAATACGAGCAAAAAAAGAAAGATAAAGAGTCTCTGTTTGTATAATATTTTCGTCTATTAAGTTTTGATTCAACAAATAATCGTGTACGGCTATTTTTGAAAAGTACTGGAATTTTTCCAAAAGTGATAGAGTATATTTATCAGTAAGTCTCGGTAGATAGTTACGAGTTTTTATTCGTGTTTGAAAAACAGTAGCCAAAAGAGTTATTTGACGCTTTGAATACTCTTGGTAGGGTAATTTAAGAATCGTTAGTAGTTTTGCCTGAATTTCAAGTTGAGATGTAGCAGAAAAAATCCATTCATCAAATGCAATACATTGGTTGACGAAGTTAAAAATAAATATACGTATTGAAATTTCCTCGCCTGCAAAGACATAATGACCACTTTTGTTTAGTTCAAATTTAATATTAAAATGTTGAAGTATGGCATTTAGTTCTTTAATAATTCTAAAAGCATGAGCACGACTGACGGATAAGAGAGTACATATTTCGCTAAGTTTTATTTTTGTCGAGCCACAAACTATTTTACATAATTGAAAAGATAAAGAGTCGTTTAAATATAAAAGCTGTAAATCTGTATAAATATTTTGATGTTCTTGGTTAAAAATTGATTGCAGAGTATAGACATTATCCTTATTTTTAACAATTAGCTCGCAATTGGTGATGCATTGTACGTCTGTATTTATTTCTGAAATATATCTCTTTGTTAATGGCAAAGAAAGCTGAACTTCTTCAGATAGAGAATAAATGCCAATGTACTTATTTACCAATAGTTGTTGTACCATTTGAAGTTTTTTTAATTTATTTGTTGATAAAAACAGAGTATCCATAAAATAGTTCTCCTTAGTTAAATTTTTTATTAGCGCGGAGTATCTTTTTTTTTAAAAAAATAGACTAAACACGAGACGAGTAGTTTTTACAGTAAGTTATACTAGCACATGTCGAATAATAATGTAAATAAAACAATGTTTTAATTGCAAGTATAGTTTGAAAAAAGGAGAAATAAATAAAACGAAGAAGCCCGTAACCAGAGGAGTTCTTCGTTTTGTAAAAATAATTATACAAACGTAAAAAAACATTTGTTTATGTTACAAATTCATTCGAAGAAAAGGAGAAAACGTAGTACACAGGAGTGGTGAAAAACTTAAATATAGTCCTTATGAAATTTGAAAAGAGAATAGAGTTGGATACAAAAAAGAGGAGATGAATAGATGTTTGAATTGCCTGAATGGTTGTTTATAACGTTAGCTTGGATTTGTCGTATTTTAGTTGTTATAGTATTTGCTAATCTAATTTACTATACCGTGTTATCTGTATTTGGCTTAAAGAAGCCCAAAAGAGAATATACAATTGTTCCTGATAAACGACGTTTTTTGTTTCTAATACCAGCTAATAATGAAGAAGCTGTAATAAAAGAAACAATACAAGGTTTGCTTTCTTTAAATTATGACAGAAAGTTATACGACATTGTATGTATCGCTGATAATTGCACAGATCGTACAGCTGAATTGGCACGGAAATATGATATTGAAGTATTCGAAAATCAGAGTGAAAGAGGCGCTCCCAGAGGAAAACCTCACGGAATAGCTGCTTATTTAACAAGTGAGCCATTGAACTGGCATAGGTATGACTACATTGTTTTTGTAGATGCGGATAATTACTTACATCCAGATTATTTAAAAGAAGTAAATTCTCAAATTGAAGCGAACCCAGAATTAACAGTGGTACAGGGTTATTTAGGAACTAAAAATGTGTTTAGTTCTATGACTTCGACTGGTTACGCAGCAGTGTACTATATTACGAATCGAGCAGTGCAATATGCGAAAGCTCTTTTGGGATGGAATGCTTCTATCGGTGGAACAGGCTTTGTATTAGCTTCGGACTATATTAAAGACTATGGTTGGAATCCAAGAAGCTATACTGAAGATTTTGAATTACAAGTAGAATTATCCATTCAAGGAAAGCAATCACGATGGAATCACTGGGCTAAGACGTATGATGAAAAACCCAATCATTTTTCTGTTAGTCACCGCCAAAGAAAACGTTGGGCACAAGGCCATTGGTTGGTTGGAATTACTCAAACACCTGAACAAATCAAGAGTATATTTCAATCAAAAAGTTTGAATGAATTTTTGAATAAGACAGAAACACTTTTTTATTCTTATTCAATGGTTCGACCAGTTGCTTTTTGCATTATCGGAATTTTAGGGATGATTGATTTTCGGTTGTGGCATTATTTCCCAGGATTATTTTCATTATTGCCCTTTTGGGTCGCGTTAGAAGTTTTTAATTTTTTTATTATCCCTGTAGTGTATTGTCTGCAAGAAGGTGCACACGATTTTAAAGAACAAAAGCAATGGTGGAAAAAATTATTGTTTATGCTTCGATTACTGATAGCTTTCTTATGGAACACTATAACATATGCAATTGTGCAAGTTGTTGGTTTTTGTACATGGTTTTATCCACAAAATAAGTGGGTGAAAACTGTTCATAGTATGACAACGGATAAGCATATCCGTTTTAATTCGATGGAAGAAGGAATAGATGAAGAATGAAAAAAAAGAATATGTATTTTACATTATTAGTTGGTGTAGTCGTTGCGTTATTTTTTATTAGTGCAGCAATATAAAACGAGGTGGTAGTTAATAATATGATGTCATTACAGAAAAAAATCATTGTAGGAGGAGCGTTAACTATGTTCGCTGCATTGCTTGCAGGATGTGGGTTAGGTGTTAAAAACAATTCTGAAGTAATAGTAAACGGAGAAGCTTTAACAATTACTACCGACGACTATTATCAGCATTTATTAAAAATAGATGGACAGAAAAAACTAGAAGATTTTATTAGTTATCAATTACTAAAGAAAAATTATTCCGTTGATAAGTATACGTTAACGCAAGCAATGGATTCAGAAAAAGAACGATTTGAAGATTTTGAAACGTCGTTGAAAGAAATGGGTAAAACCGAAGCAGAGTGGGCCTTTGAACTAGAAAGCAATCTTATGCTTGAAAAAGGAGTCAAAGAAGAGGCCGATACGAGTGACAAAGTATTGAAAAAATATTATGAGCATTGGAGTCCTTCAAGAGAAGTTACGGCTTTAAGAGTACCTGGTATAGAAAAAGCAGAAGAAATCCGAAAAGAATTAACTAATGGTCAAACAATTCAACAATGGTTGGATGCACATAAGAAAGAAAAAGAACAATTAACCGCTCAAAAAATTTATTATGCGACAAACGTAAAAATGGATGAAACAATTCGGAAACATGGTGAACAACTTAAGCAGGTAGGAGAAGTAAGTGAACCTGTTCAGTTAGGAAAACAAGTGTATTTACTACAATTAGATGAATTAGGGGAAAAAACTTCTTATGAGCAAGATAAAGAGACAATGAAAGTAGATTATTTAGAAGAACAAGTGACTACATTTAATAAGAATAAGTTAATTCAAGAGCTTGTGCAAAAAGAACAATTAATCAGTCACAATCTACCCTATAAAGAATTGTTTAAAGATTTTAACCAAACTAAGTAGTTCATCATAGATATATGCTATTTATGTGAATAATATATAATAAGGGGATTTAGAATGAGTAAATTAAGTAAAAAACAACAGAAAAAATTATTGAAAAGTTTGCGACTGACATTGGCAACAAGTATGTTGGCGACACCCGTAATTACTAATGCGTCAGCAACGGTTGCGTATGCACAAGAGCATAAAGAACAGCAAGAACCCACGGTAGATTCATCAGCAAATGCGGTTAAAGAAGAAGTGAATGAAGTAGAAACCCAAAAGACTGAAGAGTCAACACCTACTGCAACGGAAGAAGCAGAAGGAAAAGAAGAACCAAAAAAAGAAGTAGTGGAAAAATACGCACCTACAGAAAGTTCTATAAAGCAAGACGTAGAAACTTCAATAACAACAGAAAAACCTGAGGATTCAGATGATTCAACAACCAAAGAAGAAAAAGGTGTACAGAACCGCAAAGAGTATGAGGATCATCAAATCACTTGGAATGAATTTTCTAAAACGTTAGAGATTACTGCCAATCAAACTGATGTCAATGATGTAGCAACTCATATGAAAGAGGACTTCAGTCATGTGATTGGGGCAGTCGACGTGTTAGTTTTACATGGATCATTTGACGATACACCCGTATCATTTAGTAATTATAATAGTATTAGTGGAAAACAAGTAACGGGTGACATCACAATACTTGCGCCAAAAATGTTTGTTCAAACCACTGACATACAAAGCGTAGCTTTACCTAACGTTAGTACATTTCATGGGGATGAATTTAATTTGGTTTCAACAATTGAAGAAGTAGAAGTAGGGATGAAAGCAGAAGATACATTAGGGACAGTAAAAGAGGTATTTTCAGATAGTGCAGATTCAATCAAGAAATTAAAAGTGAATAACATTACGGGTACTGGTGATTTTTCCACATTTGAAAACTTGGAGACAGTAGATCTACCAGTCGCAACAAGCATTGGTAAAGCTGCGTTCGAGAGCACACCATTAACAAGTGTAAATTTACCAGTCGCAACAAGCATTGGTTCCTATGCGTTCAATGAGACCCGATTAACAAGTGTAGACTTACCAGCTGCAACAAGCATTGGTGCCTATGCGTTCAATGAGACCCGATTAACAAGTGTAGACTTACCAGCTGCAACAAGCATTGGTGCCTATGCGTTCGCGAGCACACCATTAACAAGTGTAGATCTACCAGTCGCAACAAGCATTCATAAAGATGCGTTCAGGAACGTAGATAGTATTGAAGAAGTAGAAGTAGGGATGAAAGCAGAAGATACATTAGGGACAGTAAAAGAGGTATTTTCAGCTAGTGCAGATTCAATCAAGAAATTAAAAGTGAATAATATTGAGAAGACTGGTGAGTTTACTTCAGATACAGTACCTTTTAAAAACGTGGAGACAGTAGAGTTACCATCTGCAACAAGCATTGGTGCCTATGCGTTCTATCAAACATCATTAACAAGTGTAGAGTTACCATCTGCAACAAGTATTGGTGCCTATGCGTTCAGCAACACATTATTAACAAGTGTAAATCTACCAGTTGCAACAAGCATTGGTGACTCTGCGTTCTGGAACACAGCATTAACAAGTGTAAATCTACCAGTTGCAACAAGCATTGGTGACTCTGCGTTCTGGAACACAGCATTAACAAGTGTAAATCTACCAGTTGCAACAAGCATTGGTTCCTATGCGTTCTATCAAACATCATTAACAAGTGTAGAGCTACCAGTTGCAACAAGCATTGGTGCCTATGCGTTCCATCAAACATCATTAACAAGTGTAGAGCTACCAGTTGCAACAAGCATTGGTGCCTATGCGTTCGCGAGCACACCATTAACAAGTGTAGATCTACCAGTCGCAACAAGCATTCATAAAGATGCGTTCAGGAACGTAGATAGTATTGAAGAAGTAGAAGTAGGGATGAAAGCAGAAGATACATTAGGGACAGTAAAAGAGGTATTTTCAGCTAGTGCAGATTCAATCAAGAAATTAAAAGTGAATAATATTGAGAAGACTGGTGAGTTTACTTCAGATACAGTACCTTTTAAAAACGTGGAGACAGTAGAGTTACCATCTGCAACAAGCATTGGTGCCTATGCGTTCTATCAAACATCATTAACAAGTGTAGAGTTACCATCTGCAACAAGTATTGGTGCCTATGCGTTCAGCAACACATTATTAACAAGTGTAAATCTACCAGTTGCAACAAGCATTGGTGACGCTGCGTTCTGGAACACAGCATTAACAAGTGTAAATCTACCAGTTGCAACAAGCATTGGTGACTCTGCGTTCAATGAGACCCGATTAACAAGTGTAGACTTACCATCTGCAACAAGCATTGGTGACTATGCGTTCGCGAGCACACCATTAACAAGTGTAGATCTACCAGTCGCAACAAGCATTCATAAAGATGCGTTCAGGAACGTAGATAGTATTGAAGAAGTAGAAGTAGGGATGAAAGCAGAAGATACATTAGGGACAGTAAAAGAGGTATTTTCAGATAGTGCAGATTCAATCAAGAAATTAAAAGTGAATAACATTACGGGTACTGGTGATTTTTCCACATTTGAAAACTTGGAGACAGTAGATCTACCAGTCGCAACAAGCATTGGTAAATCTGCGTTCTATCAAACATCATTAACAAGTGTAGAGTTACCATCTGCAACAAGCATTGGTGAAGCTGCGTTCTATCAAACATCATTAACAAGTGTAGAGTTACCATCTGCAACAAGCATTGGTGACGCTGCGTTCTATCAAACATCATTAACAAGTGTAGAGTTACCATCTGCAACAAGTATTGGTGACTCTGCGTTCTCTGGCACAGCATTAACAAGCCTGTACTTGCCATCATTAAATGAAACGTCTAAAACAGCATTTTCTGGTTCTAAATTAGATTATGTCTTTTTCCCAGGAAACGTAGCAAACAATGTAAAAGCTTCATTTGATGCAGCACCAACAGTTGTAGGTGTAGGAATCAAAACAGACGATGTCATATATAATTTGAATGAGGGAGATAAGAAAACTTTAACCTTCAATGATGTAGTGCTAAATGGCCAGGAAGTTGCAAAAAAAGAAATGCAATTACAAGGGGTATTTACAAAAGGGGAAGAAGAATATAAAGGTAATCCATTGGACTACAAAATAACAGCTACTGCAGATAGCGCTGGTGAGTATCAAGGGAGAATTGTATTAGATAACCAAAAAGGAACGATTGAAGAAACAGGAGTAAATAGAAAATTCACTGTAAATGTGAAAGAAGAAGTAAAAGCACCAAAAGTAAACCCAGTGACCGATCGTGACGAAGTAATTACTGGTAACGGTATGAAAGGTGCAGAAGTAAGCGCGAAAGTAGCAGGGAAAGAAATTGGCAAAGGCAAAGTAGATGAAGAAGGGAACTTCGAAATCAAAATTGCGAAACAAAAAGCCGATACAAAAATCAATGTGACACAAACAGTAGATGGAGAAGAAAGTCCAGCTGCAGAGGTTGTAGTAAGTCACAAAGAAGAAGTAAAAGCCCCAAAAGTAAATCCAGTGACTGATCGTGACGAAGTAATTACTGGTAACGGTATGAAAGGTGCAGAAGTAAGCGCAGAAGTAAATGGTAAAGAAATTGGTAAAGGCAAAGTAGATGAAGAAGGAAACTTCGAAATCAAAATTGCAAAACAAAAAGCCGATACAAAAATTAGTGTGACACAAACAGTAGATGGAGAAGAAAGTCCAGCCACTGAGGTTGTAGTAAGTCACAAAGAAGAAGTAAAAGCCCCAAAAGTAAATCCAGTGACTGATCGTGACGAAGTAATTACTGGTAACGGTATGAAAGGTGCAGAAGTAAGCGCAAAAGTAAATGGCACAGAAATTGGTAAAAGCAAAGTAGATGAAGAAGGAAACTTTGAAATCAAGATTGCGAAACAAAAAGCCGATACAAAAATCAGTGTGACACAAACAGTAGATGGAGAAGAAAGTCCAGCTGCAGAAGTAGTAGTAAATCCTTCAAAAGCGGCAACCACTCATGTATTCAAAAAAGGATACTGGGAATCATACGGATTGATTTTAAATGGACAAGTCAAAATGGAAGGTGTTGACCTATCCAAAAAAGAATCAGTAGTAAAAACATTGGAATTAGTGGATGAATCTGGCAAAGTAGCCGCAGCTATTCCAACAGTCAATACAAATTGGTATACACCAGGTCAATACGACGGATACCAAGTAACTCTCTCCGAAAAAACAATGGCAGCGGTGCAGGCTGGAACATATAAACTTCAAGTTAATGTAGTCGTTGGAAACGGTGAAGCAACCATTGTACCAATCGCTGTAGAAAACCAAAAGATGTTTGGCATTCAAGCTTATCAGGATGCGTTTTTAGATATTCCAACGAATAATGTTGGGTTAAAAACAATTGAAACCATGAGTAAAGATGGTCAAGCTATGTTGAAAGTAACGACTCCAGACAAACCGATGATGGGATTGATTTCAGAGGGACAATCGAAAAATGGTCGTTTCGTAAATGGGTATGTCTTGAATACAGACTATAATTTCAGTGAAAAACATCAAAAGAATGTGGTGATTGAAGATAAGTCAGGAAAAGTAGTAAAAGAATTAAAAAATATTCATACTTGGGATTTAACAAGTTGGAACTTAGGGATTTCAGGACTAGATATGAAATCAGGTTTCCAAGTGATTATTCCAAATGAATATCAAAATACAAGTTTGTACCAATATAAACTACAAGTAGTGACAGGTGAAGAAGAGGCGCTTCAATTGGAAGTAGCGTTAGATAAAATTATTTAAACTTATTTAAACTTATACATCACCTAATAGTTTTATTTAAGCTATTAGGTGACGTATATACTTAACTTTGGAGAAAAGAGGATTTAATATGAAAGAACAAAAGATGTTAATGAGTTTAATTGTAGCTACAACAATTTTGGGAGGAGCTAATGTAAGCTATGCTGCAGAATACGAAGATGGACAGCACGCACAAACAAAAGCGACAGTTACCTTTTTAGAAGATAATGGTACTACGGATCCTGTAGATCCAGAAGATCCAAGTAAACCGTTGTATCCAGTAGATCCAAGTAATCCAGAAGGTGCAGAGTTAATGATTACATATGCATCTAGCTTAAATTTTGGGGAACAATCTAAATCAGAAAATTCTTGGAATGCATTGGCAGATAAAATAACTGTGGAAGGTAAAGAAGAAAATATTGTTCCTTTTGTTTCTACGAAAGATTCACGAGGAACAGATAGAGAATCTTGGAGTTTAACGGTTAAACAAGATGGTGATTTTATAGATAGTAAGAAAAACAAATTAGAAGGTGCCGAATTGACATTTTCAAACCTTTATTATGCAAATGTAGAAGGTGCACCAAAAGCAAGAGCAGGAGAAATTACGTTAGGGTTAGAAGCACAAGAGATTGCATCAGCAGATAAACATACAGGAATTGGAAAATGGTCCTTAGGTTTAGGTACACTACAAGATGATGGTACGACTAATGGTGTAAATTTATCTATTTCAAAAAAAGCAGCAATTAATACAGATGCTTACTCTACATCAATTACGTATGAATTAGTAGCTGATCCAGCTAAGTAATATAACTAGTAGAGATTGGTGCAAATCAATCTCTACTAGCATATTTGGAGTAAAAAAGGAGGTAAAATTAATGATCAAGAAGTGGATTGGATTGCTATTGCTATTAGTCTTTATAGGCATTCCTCAAAGTAGTGTGTATGCAAATGATGAAGGTACCCAAAGTGCATTTTCAATCTCTCCTTTGAATTCAGAAACCAATCAACCTCAAAGTAGTTTTTATAATTTAATGGTACATCGGAATGAAGAAAAAGTATTAAAAATACGAATTTTTAATACTTCATTAAGAGATATAGAGGTACTGATTGAAGCAAATAACGGTACAACTAATGACAATGGCATTACTTCATATCTAAATGATACAGCGCGAGATCCTAGTTTACAAGTAGCTTTTTCTGAATTAGCAAAAGTAAAAAATAAAATTATAAAGGTTCCTAAAGGTAGTTCGGTAGATGCGGAAGTAATTATTAGTATTCCTGAAAAAACTTTTAAAGGAGTTGTTTTAGGTGGGATTAGAGTAACATCTATTGAAGAAAAGAATAATAGTAAGTCTAACAAAAATGCTGTGAGAAATAACATTGCTTATACAGTAGGGGTTATTTTAAAAGAAGAAGATAAGGAATATGAACCACAAATAAATTTATTAGACATTAAAACAGAACAGAGGAATTCACATAATTATATAAGTGCGCATATACAAAATGCTGCACCTAGAATTGTAAAGAAAATGGAAACAACTGCGACTGTATATAAAAAAGGTGAATCCAATGTTTTGTATAAAGCTTCTAAATCAGAAATGAGAATGGCACCTAATTCAAATTTTTATTTTGGCATCAATTTGGAAAATCAACCTTTTATTTCTGGTGATTATATTATGAAAATTGTTGGTTCTGCAGACGGGAAAGATTTTTCGTTTGAAAAAGGATTGACTATAAAAAATAGTACAGCTAAAGAGTTGAATGAGAACTCAGTATTTGTAGATAAACAGCCACAAAGTAATGCATGGATGTTTATAGGAATAGGCGTTTTATTAACATTAGCGACTACAATAATAGTTTATCTAGGATACAGTAAAAAAGTAAGGAGAAAAAAAGATGATGAGATATAACCCTATTTTAGTGTGTGGACTACTACTAATTTTTTGTAATCATTCCACAGCTAATGCAGAAATTGACACTTCTGGTACTGATGAATCAAAAAATCAAGAAGCGATTATCAGTGATAGTTCTAATTTGACAATTATGGAGCAGCCAACGGAAGAATTAAAAGAGAACGAGCATGTTATTGAAGAATCTAACAGTTCAGAATTTGCACAGGAGGAGGCTGTTTTAAAAGGAGTAGCTGAAATTACCCCAAAGTATCCAAAAGTGGGTGACCTTACTGAATTTACATTTACTATAACGAATATGGGAGAAGAGGGAAGTTTAGCAACTGAAGTTGAACTTTCATCCATAGCATACTCATATATTATACCGGATTTTGTTTATATAAAATATGTTACTAGTTCAGAAAATCATGAAGTTAAAGTTCCAGCTGAAGAATTCAAATCAGGCTATCAGTTTGAAGATATAGAAGGAGGAGACTATGTAGAAATTAGATATTCTGGGATTCCTTGGAACAATCATTTGGAGAACCCGGAACGGAACGACTTGTCGGTTGATTATAAGCCTAGAAAAGGAGATTTCGAAAAGAGTACTTTACAAATTTTGGGAGGTTACTATGTTACTAGTGGTCATTTTGGATTTGTAGAAGTTCCTCCAGTATTAGAATTCAAATCGACCCCGTTAATAACCAATGAAAATAGTCAAGTAATTGATCGAGCGGTTAGTAATTGGGGGATATGCGTTGAAGATTATCGAGGGACATATGAAAATGAAGTGCAAGAGATATTTGCAGATAGGAACGATTGGGAAATCACAGCAACTGCAGAGTTATTCGCGGATTCGAATGGTAATAAAGTGCCAACGGATATTTTGTCCATTGCTTATTTAGAAAACGGAACTACTATTGCAGAATTAAGTAATCAAGAAGTGTCAATTGCACAACATAGTGTTGTTGGTGAGACCCCATTAGATAATCATGAATTTACGGTTAGCTGGGAAGAAATGGATGGGTTAAAAGCGACAGTTCATAACCCAAAAGAACTTAAAACCAATGTGGAGTATCATGCTAAAATTAACTTTGATTTAAGAACTGCACCGTAGAGAGGAGAATATATGATGAGTAAAAAAATACAGTTTATTGTACTGATTGGCATGTTTTTTGTAGGTATGAATTTTCCAAATGAAGTTTTGGCGGCTGGCTATAGTAGTACGGTAGGAATTACCTTTATAGACGACGAGCAATCAGTAGCTCAAATAGACACAATGGATAAAAATCAAAAGTTATCTATTAAAGAAAAAACTGATTACTTACCGAAAACGGGAGAAGAAACTAATTATTATTTTACAATAGCTGGTGTGTTGCTAATTTCAATTTTAAATATTAATTATATAAACAAATCACGTAAAAAAGGTACAACGTAGTTCATATTATTGAATTTTGTACTTTAAGCATAATAATTATTACAAATAAAAGATAGTTTAAATAAATATGTTATATGAAATTAAGTGCAATGAAAGGTGAAAAAATGAAAAAAGTAAAAACATTAGTCATTTTAAGCAGTTTAATTCTTAATGTGATGCCCATAAACCAGATAGATACAGTTCTAGCAAATAAATCGACACCTGTAAAAGAATTAGAAAAAATAAACAACCAAATATCGGAAAAACCAGAAGAATCAAGCAATAAAAAGAATAACTCAATAATTGAACAAAACATTTATAAATTGAATCCTTATATGAAAGAAACGCAACAAAATTTTTCCTCTGAGAAAATGCCCGATTGGTTGAATAAACAAATTCAATCTGTTTTTTACCAAACAGATGATAATCAACTACTAACCTATGTAGACAAGGAGATTTACAATAAAATTTCTGGCATTCAGATTCATTTTTCTGATGGTTCATTTGAAGCATTGCCTTTTTTGTCTACAGAAAATGAAGCAATTCGTATGATTGAAGATATACCATTTCCTATCTTACAATTAGATTACTTACCAGAAGTAGACGATGAAGCAACAGCAAGAATTCAAGATAAAATACAAGCCACTTCTTACGAACAATTGCTCATCCCTTTTGGAGAGCATGTCACATATGATATGTTAGATAAAAAATTTATTTTAGGAGATAAGCAAGTTGGAAATAATCGACAGATTGATACAGTACAGTTGGAAAGTACTTTTAATGATATTAAGGCACAATCAACTAATGTAGCTCGAAAAATAGCCCATATGTTTCCAGAGCTTGTGTTGGTAAGAACGGATAATGAATACTTTAGAAAAGAAAAATTAGACACAATTACAGAAAATATTTCAGAATTGTTACTGGTGTATACGTTTATAAATAGATGGTTTGATTATTCAATTGGAAATGTAAGAATTCCCGATGTTATTTTTTCTAAAAGTAGTTTGTTTTCAAAAACGCAAGAAAAAACAGACTTTGAAAGAATACTGGATTTAGTGCACGTGTTAAAGTCAGAATCGTTTGTTGATCAGCCAGGAAATCCTTTCTTAATGACAATGAATATAGAAAGTTCATTTTTACACCCTACACATGGCCTTCGCGGGAAAGATATAGGATATAACATTTCAGAATTAGCCGATTCAAAGGGTAAAGTTTCTATAGGAACTATGTTAGAATTTTTAATTCGAACGTTTGTACATAGTAATGATTATTCAAAATGGTTTGAGGAACAAGGTTTTGTTACAGCAACAGAATTTATTGATAAATCGGTAGAAATTGAGGGGATTAGGAAAAATATTTGGGAGGCGATGCGTACAATTGAAGATCCTAAGTCAAAAATCAGTCCAAGTTTTTTGACAATTTTACTTTCAGTAAAAGATCGATCAGCAATCATCGTTTCTAACGGTGCTAACACAATTACTTTTGGACATGTGAACAAACAATTACCTAATACTGCTAGAGTATCTCCTAAAGAATTGGCTAGTCACTATGCTAAAAACAATAACCGACTAATGAAATTCATCTGGGATATGGCGGATGAAGAAAGGAAAAAATTACTTCAAGAAGATGTGTCAAACGGTGTAGGTGTAACATTTGATTCTGGAGAGATAGAAGATGGTAAAAAAGATGTATTTAATCCAGAGAATCATTATTTACATGATTTTCTTTTGCCAGTATCTCCTACAGTAGCAAGTAGATCTACACAAGCAATTAATGGAATTGTTGTACAAACAAAGCCAAAAAATATTTTGATTATGGGTATGAACAACTTATACAGTGAATATACTGTATCTCATGAAGAAACGCACCGACACAAAGAACTTTTAAATGGTGGAGTTAATCAACGGACGGATATTGAAGATACAGCAACGATGGCTGAAGCAGATGAATATGATGAATATCGTTTGAATCTTAATTATTACTATCAATCGATGTATGAAGACTGGAATAGACGCCCACCAGAGACACAACAAGAGTTGAAAAATTATGCACAAGGCATGTTAGACTTGAATATGGTTTGGAATATCGAAAAGGCAAAAACTTTTTTTTCATTGCCTCTTGAAGAACAAGTAGGAAAAATTTATAAAGCAACAGATGCTATCAAAGGAACGTTCAAAAAAATATCATTAGACGAACTAAAACAGTTGCAAATTAATGTAAATGACGAAACTTTTGTGCAAAAATTAGTAGATAATAATATTATGTTACCATCAGTACCAGGTGATGATACTATTACGTACAATTTAGTTAATGGAAATGGAAAAGTACCGTTTAAACGAGATGCATTATTTAATATTCCCTATACGACAGAGAAAGATAGCGTAAATTCTTTTTACGGTTGGGATCAAATCTGGCATTTTCTAGCTATGGAAACTGCAGGAATGGAAGGGTACATTGACTTTATCAACGATGAAGTAGGACAAAAAGACGATTCGGCCATTAAAAAAATTTTAAGAACAAGTTCTTCGCCTAAAGAATATTGGATTGAAAAGTACAAAAAGGTGGAACAGAATTTAGTTAATCGGAAATTTAAATTAGATACTCAATCAAATTTACACGAGTTGATTGTATCAAGTATGGGAAATGATTTTGATGCTCGAATGGCTTTCCAGAAGAAATACATCCAAGAAACCGATAGTTTATTTACGGGAATATACCATGATAAGGACTTATTACCAATTCCAGAAGTGAATGAAATAAGAGAAGTAGATGAAAAAATAACAGGGGAAGCTACTCCAAATTCACACATAACTGCTATGATTGGGCAAGAAATACTTGCTAAAGGGGCAGCAGATAATAATGGAAACTTCACATTAAAGATAGCACCTCAAAAGACTGGAACAACGATTCTTGTAAAACAAGAAACTGAAACAGCAAGTAGTGATTATGCGAAAGTAATTGTAGGACATTTAGAAACAAATGTTAGTAATTACGATGAATTGATACAAGCTATGCTTGATTATCCGGCCTCAAAACTGACAATAACCAAAAACTTACAAGTAGAAGGAAAGCATAAAGATACGATTGTACCTATTTTTACAGGAAGTCTGGATGGCGCGGGTCACGAAATTACTGGATTAACACATCCATTGATTGAAAAGTCAGAAGGTGCAACTATTCGTTCTTTAATTTTAAATGAAGTGGCTATCGTAGGACAAGGGCCAGAAGATTCAGGTCTAGGATCATTAACAAATGTACTTTCTAATTCTAAAGTGAAAGATGTGCATATCCAAGGAACTATCACAACAAATGATCCAGTAGAAGTTGGAGGAATTACGGGAATCGCTTCTAACTCTCAGATAGAAGAAAGTAGTGTTACTGCTTCTTTGGCCGGGAGAGATACGGGTGGAGTTGTTGGAAGAGCAGAGAAAGAAAGTACGTTGAAAAATATTTATGCAATGGGGGAAATCACGAAAGGGCGCCGAGTCGGAGGGGTTATAGGAAACGGTTTTGGGCAGGCAAGCTTAATCAACGCGTACAATGCGATGAAAATAAGTGTTTCCAATTCTAACGAAGCCAATGGCATTTTAGGAACAAGCTATAATGGGAAAAATAAGCAGTTTAATCTTTCGAATACCCTTTCTTTAGGGGATGTTTTAACCCCAAATGGATATAAAATTCAAAAAGATTATTTAGGTGGAACAAATCAAAATAATTACGAACTGGATACTATCAAAGGGACAACGTCTGTTTCAATTAAAGAACTAGACGCACATATCGCTACAAACAAACAAGTAAAACAAGCTTCATTCTATCAAGATACGCTAAAATGGGATACGGAAAAAATTTGGAATACAGAATCTGTTGAGCAAGCTTACCCATTCTTACGAAATTCAGATCCGAGAAACCATGAGAAAAATACTGTAAAAGCTCCTCAAATTAACCCAATAACAAATAAAGGCAAGCAGCTTACAGGGACAGCGGAGCCAGAAGCTTTGGTGACTGCATTTGTTAATCAAAAAGTTATAGGTAAAGGCAAAGCGGACAGTGATGGTAAGTATTCTTTAGAAATCGATCCTCAGGAAGTAGGAACACAAATATATGTAAAACAACAAATAAAACAAAGTACTAGTCCTTTTTCTCAAGTGGTTGTAGATCCATATGTGGCTCAAGTCACAAGTTATGATGAGTTAATTCAACTGATGCTTGCTGAACCTGATGTGCAAATTCTATTAAAGCAAGATTTGATTGCTGAAGGAAAGTATAAAGATACGATCGTACCAATTTTTAAAGGAAAATTAAATGGAAATGGGCACTCTATCTCAAATTTAAACCATACGCTTATTGAGAAAGCAGAAGGTGCAATAATCCAATCCCTTGTGCTAAAAGGTGTTACGATTGATGCAATCGGTCCAGTGGATTCCGGAATAGGTTCCTTAATAAAAGAATCTAGTAAAACAGAGATAACCGATGTTCATATACAAGGTACAGTTCAGTCCTCAGAAAATGTCGAAGTTGGAGGAATTATCGGGATTGCTTCCCAGACAAGCATAGAAGAAAGTAGCGTTAATGTCACTCTTTCTGGTAGAGATACAGGAGGGATTGTAGGACGTGCAACAAATGAGACAAAACTTAATAATGTTTATAGCATGGGTAAAATTACGCGAGGACGTCGTGTCGGAGGACTTGTAGGGAATGGTTTTGATGATTCTCAGCTAAGTAATAGTTATAGTGCTATTAAGATTAAAGTTGATAAATCTAATGATAGTAATGGGATTTTAGGTTCAAGCTATAGTTATGGTAGCGAGAGTTTCCATTTATCTAACACACTATCGTTAGGAGATGTTTTAAACGATAAGGGATATAAAGTGCTAAGAGAATATTTGTCAGGAAACAATCAAAATAATTATGAATTAGGGTCCGCTAAAGGAAAATCCTCAACAGACATAAAGGAATTGGATGTACAAAGTGTTAGTGATAAACAAATTCAGGACACTTCTTTCTATAAGCATTCATTGAAATGGGATACGGAAAAGATTTGGAATACTGAATTTGTTAGGGAAGAGTATCCATTTTTGAGAAACTCTGATCCTAGGAATAGTCAAAAGGTTGTAATAGAATCTCCAATGGTAAATCAAGTAACAGATTGCGATGAAGTAATTACCGGCAATGGAATACAAGGTGCCGAGATAATCGTAAAAGTTGGCGACAACGAAATCGGAAAAGGCAAAGTAGATGAAGAAGGAAACTTTGAAATAAAGATTACTAAACAAAAAGCAGAAACAAAAATTAAGGTGACTCAAACACTAGGTGGAAAAGAAAGCCCAGCTACAGAAATTAAAGTAATACACCTAGCTGTAAAAGCGAACCATATCTTCAAAAAAGGGTATTGGGAATCATATGGTTTAGTTTTAAATGGGCAAGTAAGAATCTCAAATACTAATATGACTTCAAAAGATTCCGTCACTAAGTATCTAGAATTAGTAAATGCAGAAGGAAAAGTTGTGACAAGTATTAAAGCAGTAAATACAAATTGGTACGATTTAACGCAATATGATGGGTATCAAGTGATTTTATCAGAAAAAGTGATGGAACAAGTTATCAGTGGTGAATATCTGTTACAAGTGAATGTAACAGTAGCAGACAACGATCCTATTATAGTACCAATTACAACGAACAAGTATGAATTATTTGGTATTCAAGATTATCAAGATGATTTCTTAAATATACCAAACAATAACATTGGTATACGAACGGTAGAAACGTTTAGTAAGGATGGAAAAGCTAGCTTACGAATTACAGCACCGGATCAACCAGTTATGGGATTAATATCTGAAGGACCTACATCAAAAGGTCGCTTTGTAAATGGCTATATTTTAAATACTGATTTTGATTTCAACAAAAAACATAAAAAGAATCTAGTTATTGAGGATAAAGCAGGAAAAGTTGTGAAAGAAATTCAAAATGTTCATACATGGGATTTAAGTACTTGGAATTTAGGGATTTCAGGTTTGCATATGAAGTCAGGTTTTCAAATTATCATTCCAACAGAATATCTAAATACTAGTCTTTATCAGTACAAATTGAATGTAACAACTGAAGAAAATGGTAAACAATTAGAAGTGAAACTTGATAAAATCAAATAGGTAAAAGTAAAAAAATGATTTTTTATATGTAACACTTTAATGAGCGGAGAAGATATATAGTGTATAAAAAACTAAAAATAGTTGTAGCTATTTCAACATTCTTCATACTAATAATAGTTACAGTAAAATATATGGCTGTATATGCGAGTGATATAACTGTAAAAACAGAAAGAAAAACTAAAATTTCTAGGGTTTATGAAATCCCTGCAAATGGGGATATAGGTATTAGAAGAAATAATGAAGGAAGGAAAGTGACGCATACTGATTTTGAACCAACAGGAATATTTGTAAAAAAAGGAGAACAACTAAGTATTACTTTAAACAAAGGATCAGAGACAGAAATTGTTATTGGACAATATGGCTCTTATTCATATTTGAATAATAACCAAGAAGTAGATTTTTACAGATATTTCCTTCAGCCTGGGGAAAATAAAATTATCAGTAAAAATGGTGATGGAATGGTATATTTTGTAAACCATTCAGAAAGTGAATTATCTAATATTTCTGTTGAGGGAGGTTCACAAGTTCCAATGTATGTTTTAGGAAAAACTACAAAAGAACAGTGGGAAAAACAATGGAAAGATAACTCTGAAGCACCATTTGTTGAATTTGTTGGAAATTACGTATTTGCTACGTATCAGGCTGATTTAGCCAGAGGAAAAGAAGTTAAAGAAATTGATACAATGTTAGAGTCATGGGATCAAGTATATATATGGCAAAATGAGGTTATGGGACTTTTGGAAGAAAATACAGGCCTATCAAAAAAATATAGCAATAGAGTTCATATAACTACACCAGACAAAGGTGGGGGATATGCCTATGCAACGAATGGTCGACTAGGATTCCAGAAAGAAACAAATGCCGCAGAAGATTTATTAAGAGATCATAGTACTTGGGCATTATGGCATGAAATGGGACATACTTATCAGAATCCTTATTATCAATTTTATAATACTGGGGAAGTAACAGTGAATATACCCGCTCTGTATATTCAAAAAAAAATGGGATTGCCTGATCGTTGGCAACAAGAGCCATATAAAATTGAAGAGATTAGAAACTATTTGAATAACCAAGATCCCAATAAAACAATTGATTTTCCTCATGAAAATAATGACACAGGCTTATGGATTCGTTTAGCTATGTTTGATCAGTTAGCAAGAGGATTTGGCGATAATTTTTATCCTAGACTGAATCAAGAATACCGAGTGTTAACTCAAAGTAATCAAATTAATCCAAAGACAGAAGAAGAAAAGAAGCAATATTTTATGGTGATTTCTAGTTCTGTAGTGAACAGAAACCTTTTTGAATTTTTTGATAAGTGGGGAATGAAGCCAACAAAAGAAACGCTAGAAAAAATGAAAAAGTATCCACCTTTAGAAAAAGCTATTTGGAAAAATATTATCGAAGAAAGTGTTACTGAATACGACCTGCCAATGTATTCAGTCCCTCAAGGGGTACCTAAAAAAGTAATTTTAACAGCGGGTGAAAAAATACTTTCTTCAGAAATATCTTCATACTATGATTCTTGGTGGAATTCTACATTCAACTCTAATGAAGTAACGTTAGATGATATTCAATTTGATACGAATAGTCCAAATACAGCATATTTAAAAACGATTATAAAAAATGATACAGGTGTAAAAGAATTGTATGAACACCCAATAGAATTTAATTATGGAAATGCAGTATCTTTTCGTGGTTATGGAAATAAAGAGCGAGCAGTTCTAACCTTACAAAAAGAAACTAAAAAAATTAAGACAGTATCAAATTCTAAAGATACCAGCCCTATAGATTCTGGAAATAAACAGTATGCAGAAGTAACCATTTATAAAAATAACCAATTGGAAGAAGTAAAAAAAGTAACTGTAAATACGATTGAAGCCCCATTTGAATTTGCAAAATCATTAAGTGATATCTCTTATGAAAATGGATATTATATAAAAGTTTCTATGTACCGGGACAAGCACCTTGAAGGCTATACAGAGGGAGAAAAAATGTTAGCTGTAGAAGAAAGTGAAAAACAAGAATGGTTCAAAATAGTAAATGACCAGTTGGTGCGATTGAATGCAGCCCCTAAAATACATTTAAAAGCACAATTACCAACGGTGTATGTCGGAGAACAACTAGAGACAAACGATTTCATTGAAAAAATTGACGATGAATTTGATGTTGAAAAGGTGGAAACTTCATTTGAGCAGCAGCCAGATACAACAACTGTAGGTGAACACAAAACAACACTTATTGCAAAAAATATTGTAGGAAATGAAACAAGATTATCTGTAAGATATTCAGTAGTTTACGGGAATGCATTATCGTTAAGAGCATATTTACCGAGTGATGAACGTGTTGTGATTCGCTTAGATAACGAGAGAAGTGAGCTAATTACATTTGCTAATCCTAATAGAGATACCGTCTTAGCTAGTGGGGAAGGAATGATCTGGCAGATTGTATTAAAAAATGGAGAAAACGGAAAAGAAAAGATAAAGTTAAGTGCGAATAAAGAAGAAAAACCATTTGATTTTGCTAAAAAATTAAATCATACACGTTTCAATGAAGGGGATTTAGTAGAATTACTGCACACCTCTGGAGGAGAATTTGTAAAAAACTATAAACAAAATGAGAAAACAAAGGATGGACTTTCAAAAGAAAATACATTTGTTATAACAAACGGACAATTTGTCTTTGTAACAAATGGAAAACCAACCATTGAAAGTTTAAATAAAGTAGTATATGAAAAAGGTCAAAAAGTGACTGAGGATCAATTTATCAAAGATATTCAATTAAAAACAGAAGAAGGAAACAGAATATCTACAAACTTTGAGCCAACTTGGCTAGAAAAAGTGGGGAATTATGATAGTACAGTAACCGTAGAAAATCCAATGAACCACCAAAAAGTAAGTAAACAAGTGTCTATTTGTGTTCAAGACACAACACCGCCAATTATTACAGGAGATAAAGAGATTGAATATCCTTTATATGCGGATGTGACAGAACAAAAGCTATTTAAAGATTTAGGCATTAAAACGGACAAACCTGCAACTCTCACGTCAAACTTTAGTCGTAAGATGTTAGAGAAAGAAGGTATTTACAAAATTGAAGTTATAGCAGAAGATTTCTATGGAAATAAATCCGAGCCATTCTTGATTGACTTGAAAGTAACAGGAATACATGCAACACATACTTTCAAAAAAGGATATTGGGAATCATACGGATTGATTTTAAATGGACAAGTCAAGATGTTAGGTGTTGACTTATCAAAAAAAGAAGCAGTAGTTAAAACACTTGAATTAATGGATGAATCGGGAAAAGTAGCAGCAACTATACCAACCGTTAATACAAATTGGTATACACCAGGGCAATATGATGGGTACCAAGCAACACTATCTGCAAAAACGATAGCGGCAGTTCAGTCTGGAACATATAAGCTTCAAGTGAAAGTAAAAGTAAAAGATGGCGAAGAGATAATTGCGCCAATTACTGTAAATAACCAAGCGATGTTTAGTATTCAAGATTATCAGGATGTATTCTTAGATATTCCAACGAATAATATTGGATTAAAAACCATTAAAACAATGAGTAAAGATGGACAATCTATGTTAGAAGTAACAATGTCAGATACCCCAGTTATGGGCTTAATTTCGGAAGGACAAGCGAAAGAGGGGCGTTTCGTGAATGGGTATGTATTGAATACAGATTTTGATTTTAGTCAAAAACATCAAAAGAATTTGGTGATTGAAGATAAGTCAGGAAAAGTAGTAAAAGAATTAAAAAATATTCATACGTGGGACTTAACAAGTTGGAATTTAGGAATTGCAGGATTAGATATGAAATCAGGATTCCAAGTTATTATTCCGAATGAATATCAAAATACAAGTTTGTATCAATATAAACTACAAGTAGTGACAGGTGAGGAAGAAGCACTTCAATTAGAAGTAGCGTTAGATAAAATTATATAATAGAGCAACGCTATGGGGATTCTACTTATCCCCATAGCGGCTGTATATTAGGAAGGAAAAAAATAATGAGTATATTTATTCTGCTTTTTTTACTAGGAATGTGTAGTACTTTCGTAATAAGAAAGTTAAGACAGAACTTCTCTACAGAAGGAAGCACAGTCATACAAGTTTTTGTTAATTTATTTAATATCGTCGTAACAACGTTATTACTTTTAGCGTCAGGCGTAAAATTTCAGGTAAGTGAGGTATTTTCTCACTATGATAAAAAGGTTTTCTTACTATCTATATTTTTTGTAGTAACAATCTATTTATTTTTATATGCTTTGTGGGGCTCTGATGGGGGAAACCTCGTAGGAAATATAGGATTAACCATTTTAGCTATTGGTAATTTTTATAAAATGGATATTCGGAATGATTCCGTTGTACCATCAGATTTTTCACTCAGTCAATTTAAAAACATGTACGAAAATATGTTAGATAAAGAAATGAAACAACTTATTCTCTATGTTGCAATTTTCTTAGTAATCATATTGGTGTTTACTATTTATTGGTTCAGAAAATATCCAGTACGAATGAATGACTCTAAAAAAATAAGAATTGCTCAGAGGCTAAGTTTGTTGGGGTTAGGATTACTATTTTTTTGTGGAGTGAAGGTGAATGCAGGGGAATTGTATCAGAAGGCAGGACTAAATGTTGCGCATTCCAATGCTATTGATAACGTAAACAACAATGGTACAATTCTTCATTTTTGGGGAAACTTAAGCCATCAATTAATGACGAAACCTGAAGGATATTCTGAAGAAACTATCAAAAAAATTGTATCTGAAATTGAAAGAAATAATACCTCAGAAAAAGGAAAATACTCTTCAGAAAAACCCAATGTTATTTTTATATTGAGTGAAGCTTTTTGGGATCCAACAACATTAAACAATATCACGTTTGAAAAGGATCCTATGCCGTTTATTCGTTCAATTATTGAAAAGTCAGGTGGGAAAATGTTATCACCAGAGTTTGGTGGTAATACAGCCAACGTCGAGTTTAATGTAATGACAGGATTTTCTTCAAATTTTATCACGGGTGGGAAGATTCCTTATACAAAACTTGCGACAGATAAACACTCAAATTACAATATTGTAAATAATTTTAAAATGAATGATTATAAAGCTATCGCTATGCATCCTTTTGTTAGTTATTTCTTTGGAAGGGAACAAGTATTCAAGAACTTCGGTTTTGATCAAGCTATTTTTGAAGAACAAATGAAACACGAAAAAAATACAGTCGGGGCCTATACGAGTGACCAACAATTTGTAGAAGATATTAAAAGGATTGATCAAGAACAAACGGAACAAGGAAATCCATACTTTTTACACACAATCTCTATGCAGAATCATTTTCCATACGATAATACATTTAAATATCTTAATAGTCCGTTTGTAAAAGAGTACTCAACTATTCCGGGTGGAGAAGAACTGAATTTGTATGCAAATGGCGTGGCTAAAACAGACCAAGCAATGAAAGAATTGATCACTTATTTGGAAAATAAGGACCAAGAAACATACGTTATATTTTATGGGGATCACTTGCCAGCATTAAATGATGACTTATATAAACAGCATTTAACTGTATCAAAAGGAAGTACGTATGATTTAAGTAAACATGAAACAGCTTATTTTGTATGGTCAAATAAAGAAAATCCGTCAATAACTGGAAGTATTAGTCCAAATTATTTTGCTTCACAAGTAATGGAAAAAGCAGGTCTTAAAACCACAGGATTCCAACAATTTTTAAATCGTCTGTATAACGAAATTCCAGCATTTAGTCCATTGGGTTATTTAGATAGTGAAGGAAAAAAACAAGAATTGACTAAACAACAAAAACAATTATTACAAGATTATAACCTTTTGCAATACGATATGTTAGAAGGAAAACAGTATGGGAAACAGCTATTTATGAAAGAAGCGAAGTAAATGAAACTATTAAAAGTAATGACAATTATTGGGACACGTCCAGAAGCAATAAAAATGATTCCTGTCGTTAAAGAATTAGAGAAGTATCCTGAAAGAATTCAGTCTATTGTAGTAGCAACCGGGCAACACCGACAAATGTTGGATCAAATTTTAGCTGATTTTGAAGTACATCCAGACTATGATTTAGATATTATGCAGCCGAATCAAACACTAGTAGATGTAACAATACAAGTATTAAGTGGTGTTACACTTGTATTAGAAAATGAACGTCCTGATATTGTTTTGGTACACGGAGATACTACGACTGCATGCGCTTCAGCTTTAGCAGCTTTTTATCAAAAAGTAAAGGTAGGACACGTAGAAGCTGGATTGCGAACATGGGACAAATATTCCCCATTTCCAGAAGAAATAAACCGACAATTAATTGATGAGTTAACAGATATATATTTTGCTCCAACTAAAGAGAGTAAAGAAAATCTTCTAAAAGAAAATCATCCAGAAGAAAAAATATATGTTACAGGAAATACAGCAATAGATACATTGGAGTATACGATTGAAGCTTCATATACTAACGACGTACTAAAAATAATGGGAACTAATCATCGAATGATATTACTAACAATGCATCGAAGAGAAAATATTGGAAAACCGATGGAAGAAATTTTCCAAATAATCCCGATATTAGTCAATGAGTATAAAGATATAGAAATTGTTTTCCCAGTTCATAAGAATCCAAAAGTTCGCACGTTAGCAAAAAAATATTTAAGTAACATCGAAAGAGTTCATTTAATAGAACCATTAGACGTAAAAGATTTTCAAAATATGGCAGCGAGAAGTCACTTGATTTTAACAGATTCTGGAGGAATACAAGAAGAAGCGCCTTCCTTAGGAAAACCTGTTCTAGTTTTAAGAGATACCACAGAACGACCAGAGGGGGTTTCTGCAGGTACGTTAAAACTAGTAGGAACAAATGGTTTAACTGTTTATGCAGAAGTAAAGAAATTATTGACAAATCAAGAAGCTTATAGTGAAATGGCGCAAGCAATAAATCCTTATGGCGATGGAAATGCTAGCCATCGAATAGTTCAGGCATTATTAAAGGAATTTGGAACTTAGAAAAGAGAGGAAGAGTTAATGAGGAAATATTCTATTTTTTTGTTGGAAAAACTATACAAAAGTCGTAAAGGAGAACTCACACTAGAAGAATTTGAAAAAAAGTATACTCAAGAATACCAAAAGGAAGTAACAAATAAAGATAAATTAAAGTTGGCAGCAGAAATAAAGTATAGCAAAGAGATAGGTGTGAAATATAAAGCGGGAGAGCTTGGGATTAAGACAGTTTATTTTTTAAAGTGATACTACTTAATTAGATAGTGAAGTAAATAATAATTAAATTCATATCCTAATATAGGAAATAAATCGATTAATATGTTCTAGTTATTTATATAAAAGAAGGTGTACTATGAAAAAAATTAATTTAATTAGTGTAAGTATGTTAATTATACTCTTTATTTCTAGTTTTTTACTCATTAAAAAAATCAGCCAAAAGATACTTCTATTTTAGCGAATCAAACCAATCAGTTATTGTATTTTCTGCTACTCTTACTGATATGCTAGACAAGTAGAACAAACAGATAATTATTATCTTTCGTTTGATAATGTGCATGCAGATGATGAGAACCAAAAGGAGGGGCATTAATTACTACGTTGCCTATATCTAAAGAAATCAAATCAGGTGATAAAATAAATGTAATAGTACACAAAGATTTTGCTACAACACATTCTATACCTCCACAACTAATTGGAAATAGTGTGATTTCTGTTTCTTTTTAATTCGTTGTAGAAAGACTTGGTACTTGAGAATTAGGCAAATGATAAATTACATTAGTGTGTTCTTCTTTATTCAAAACAAATTATTCGTTCAGTTTTAGAATATTAAGACTCTTTGTCAATTAATTTAGGTAAAGAGAAATTATAGAATCGCGTCAAGTCCAGAGGAGAAAAATCCTTTGGACTTTTTTATTTTGTTTGTAATGCTTGTCTTTGTAGGATGAAAATCCACAATTTGAAATTATAAAAGTTACAAAAATCATAGACATTTCGTTTTAACACTTTGATATGATTATTTAGACATTTGGTCCAACCGATGTGTTGAACGATAGGGGATCGACTAATAATGAGCTTAACGTTAAAGAAGCACTTCTTCACTAGAGAAACATAAGTATATACATATTAATGACAATAAATTGGACTTTTTCCAAAACAGACAGTAGAAAACGATTAAAATAACGTTCTAAATAAGGAAGTTGTTGATTTTCAAAATAACAAATAATTTTCTTGTTTGTCCATTGAAAATGATAAAACTCATTGCACTAGAAACATGACGAACGGATCTTAATTCATCGAAGCGAAGAATGGTTAGTAAGTTTGTTTTAAAGGAATTCATCGTTTGATAAAAGCGTTTCAGCACACGATAAACAAAAGGAACAAAAATATTCTTTTGTGAGTAGTTCTTTTTATGGAAGTATTTTCTTTCAAACGTGTGGTAATGGTAAATTTCTAATATCAGAAAGTATAGAGCCAATATTAAATAGCTAGAGGAATTATTTTTGTTATAAATTACATATGAAGGTAGGCGGGACTAATCTAGTGATTCCAAAAATTTAGAACGAAAACCGATTGGAGAAATCTGGTTGGTATTTTTACGCGATGAACTATTAGGGATATTGAATGGGACTACATTTGGTGTTCATTTTTAGTTGTGGTAGATTGCAATTTAACTTATCAATATATAATTATGATGTTTTTTTATTGTGAGCATCATTTTTTGTTTGTTTTTTTAAAAATATTGAGATTGAATTGGTGTTAATTAATATTATAATAAATATGTAAATATTGAGAAAGGGGTGTTTTATGTCGGATGGAAAAAATAAAGAATAAGGTTTTTGTTGTATTTCTATTTTTTTTTTTAATGCTACCTGTTGAAACCTTTGCTAATACTCAAAATAACAGCATCTTCAGTCAAAACGATTTTGGGCTAAGTGAAATTTTTATTGATAAAAATCAGTATTGGGAAGTTAAAGGGTTTCATGCTTTGTTAGGTAGTAATTTAAAAAATGGGTATATAACATCGAATACTACAGAGATAGTGCTAACTCGAAAAGTTGCTAGTTCAGATTTTATATATGATATTGAAATTTTTGATAGCGATTTCGCAGATTTATATGCTTCAACTACTATTTGGAGATATTCCATTAATGGGAAGATGAACATTATAAAAAATCTAGAAAATAACAAAAAATATGTTATTTTGGTTTCTGAACGAGATGCGTGGGGCAACCCTGTTGAGAAATATGTGATTGGATATTTTTATGGTATATCTAGCAGCGAAGAAAACAATAATAATATACCTAAGATTAATACGATAACTAACAAAGATAAGGTGGTTTCTGGTTTGGCGACACCTAATAGCACATTATATTTGACTATTGGTCAAGATAAGTATAAAAGTCAAGTGTCACAATTAGGCATGTTTTTAATACGTTTAGATACTACTTACCCTGCTGGAACTGGAGTGATGGCATATACTGTGGACAAAAATGGAATACAAAGTGAGACCGCCCTGACAGTAGTTAAAGAATCAAATGGCACTCTTGGGATTAATCCCATTTACTCATCAGATTCTGTTATTACTGGAAAGACAGTACCTAACTCCTTAATAGAAGTAAATGTTGATAATAATCAGCGTTCTAGAGTTTATGAAGGTACGTCTGATTCGCAGGGATATTTTATAGTTGATATGAAAGGGAATACTTATGTTGCAGGAACTCAAATAACGGTTATTGTATATGCTTTGGATGGTAGGGTGTTAACTAAGAAAGTCATAGTTTATCCCCCAATCCCCTCAGTAAATACAATTCATACGAATGATACGTTAATTACTGGTGTGGCGGACCCTTATGCTATAATAGAAGTTTTGATAAATGGGTTAGATAAGTATAAAACAAATGCTGATAAGATAGGTAATTTTAGACTTAGAGTAAATACTTTGAAGTCAGGAGATAAAATAACCTTATTTCAAGAGAGTAATGGAATAAAAAGTGACATTGTTAATATTACAGTGCTATAAATAAAATATAATATAGGAGTTAGTTTATGAATAAAACGTTTATTAAATTGGCATTAAGTGTAACTTTAATTTCGGCGACACTAGTTGTTAATAATACAAATTATGAGGCAAATGAATTAAATAAAGGTAATGTAGAAGGTCTATATGAGAATAAGGAGTTTGATGTATCCCAGGGGTGGGAAGTAGATTTTACATCAAGTATACCTAATATTCATCATGAGGATATTTTTAAACAAAATGTTAAAAGCCCAACGACTCCTCAAAAAATGGTAATTAACAATTTTGCAAATATTGGTAATGCCGAATTAACAGCAAAAAAAATAATTCCAATGAAAAAAGGACACACCTATAAATTAAATTTAATTTATGCGATGAAATTTACAAATAGTGGTACTGCTTATATTGATTTTAATGGAGAAAAGAAAACTTCAGATTCGGTTAATAATGATGCTGTAGATCATGTCTATGAAAAAACAATATCACCTACCCAAGATGAAGAATATGTCATAACAATGTATTTTAAGGTACCATTTAAATCTAATGGATATTTGAAATTAGGTTATGATACTAGTTTAGGAGGAGGGATCGAAGAACATAGCGACCTTGCAGCTCCTATACTAGTCGCACCGTTCGAGGGCAGAAATTTTATTGAAGGAACAGGCATTATCGGTAATAAAATTGAAATATATGATGCAAACAAGCAGTTGTTAGGTTCAGGAAGGATAAATGCGCAAGGAAAATTTAATATTACAGTAAATAGATCGTTTATTGCTGGAGAGGAAATTTATGGATATCAAATCGATAAAAACGGGGTCATTAGCGAGAGAGCTACAACTATAGTAAAAGAGTATAAAAAACCGAATCAGCCTATTTTGGATAAAGTGACTGATGAATCTAAATCGGTTACTGGTAAAAGTGACCCCAATATAGATATAATTGTTACTATTGGAGAAGAAGTATATACGGTTACTTCTGACAAAGAAGGTAACTTCTTCGTCCCATTTGATTACACATACCCGTATGGGACAGAAATACATGCTGTTGCACGGAATCAAGAAGGTTTTGAGAGTGACGTAGCTAATGCTGTTGTTCAATATGCAAAACCAATAAGTATTGATTTTGATAATAAACTAAGTAGTATAGATACTTTGATATCAGGGACAACTACAAGGCCAAATACTCAAGTAGAAATTCGAGTAGGCGCTAGATTATTTTTGACCCAAACGGACGGGGATGGGCGATATATGTTGCAACTGCAAAAAACATATCTTCCAGGTACAGAAGTAAGTGCTAAAATCACTGATAAAGCTGGAGAAACTGCTGAAAAAAAACAAGTTATTCTTCCAAGAATACCTACCTTTAATACTATAATAAGTGGGGTCACTGAAATTTATGGAATTACAGATCCTAATGCAGTTGTAACGATACAAATAGAGAAAAAATCAGGAGAAATTTATGAATTTAAATCAATTGCAGATATTGCTGGGAATTATTATGTAGAGTTAAAGGATGGATCAGCTAAGATTCCTTTAGAAGTTGGGGATATCTTAAGCGCATGGTCGACGATTGAAGAAATAAATCTTTCTTCAGAGAAAGCAGATATTACTGTATTGAGTTTAAGATAAAAATATTAACTTTTTAAATTTAGAAGGTATGATTGAAGGGAGGTGAGAGAATGAAAAAAGTAATACCTACACTAATATTTTTGGTTTCAATGTTATGCATCCCGATTACCGATGTGTATGCTGATGTTCCAGAGATAAAAAGAACGGACTTGGCAGAAGAACTCACAAGTAATTGGGTTATAGAGGAGTATCAGAACCATTCGATACCTAATTTAACGGTAGAAGATTTTTTTAAACAAAATGTTAAAAGCCCAACGACTCTTCAAAAAATGGTAATAATGAATTTCGCTAATATTGGTGAAAGTACTTTTACAGCTAGTAAAAGTATCCCTATGAAAGCGGGGTATACGTATAAATTTAATTTAATATACGCTATGTATGTAACAGCTGGAATAGCAAGTATTGATTTTAATGGAGAATTAATCAATTCAAATTCAGATACTGAAGACCATTTTTTTATAAAAGAAATCAAAGCAGTTGAAGACTCTTTGTTTACAATTAGAATACATTTTGATATACCATTTAAATCTAATGTTTATATTAAAATGGCTACTGAGACAGAAGGACCCAATGTATCTGAAGAACTCAAAACTGAGGCGCAGGTAAAAATACATTATAAAGATGAAAATGGAAACACTATATTACCAGATGAAGAATTAACTGGTGTTGAAGGTAGTGAGTACACAGTAGAAAGAAAAAACATTGAAGGTTATGTTTCAAAAGCAGTTGATGGAAAAGAGACAGGTGTGTTTACAGTAGAAGTCCAAGAAATTACGTATATTTATGAAAAAAAGAAAGCACAAGGACAGGTAAAAATACATTATAAAGATGAAAATGGAAACACTATATTACCAGATGAAGAATTAACTGGTGTTGAAGGTAGTGAGTACACAGTAGAAAGAAAAAACATTGAAGGTTATGTTTCAAAAGCAGTTGATGGAAAAGAGACAGGTGTGTTTACAGTAGAAGTCCAAGAAATTACGTATATTTATGAAAAAAAGAAAGCACAAGGACAGGTAAAAATACATTATAAAGATGAAAATGGAAACACTATATTACCAGATGAAGAATTAACTGGTGTTGAAGGTAGTGAGTACACAGTAGAAAGAAAAAACATTGAAGGTTATGTTTCAAAAGCAGTTGATGGAAAAGAGACAGGTGTGTTTACAGTAGAAGTCCAAGAAATTACGTATATTTATGAAAAAAAGAAAGCACAAGGACAGGTAAAAATACATTATAAAGATGAAAATGGAAACACTATATTACCAGATGAAGAATTAACTGGTGTTGAAGGTAGTGAGTACACAGTAGCTAAATTACCAAGAGCAGGAGAAAATAAGAATGCTTTGTTAATGATTATTGGTATGAGCTTGGTTTTAGTTACCATTAATATATATTTTCATATAAAAAATATTAATTTTGGAGGGAAAAAATGAAAAAAACGGTAGTATTATTAGCATGTGCAGGTATGTTTGGATCGCTAGTAAGTTGGAATCAAACCACAGTAAATGCTGAAAATAATCAAGAAATGACTTCTGAAATGCCAGAAGCAAATAAAGAAAATCGGACGTTAATCATTACAGCAAAAGGAAAAATTACAGGTTCCATGGTTCCTTACTATGAAAAAAATGATATCCCTAATTTCAAAACAGGATACTTAGATTTTCATTATGAATCACACAATATGGGGTTTGTAGATGGAGATAATTCCTATTTGACTATTGAATTACCATCAGAATTTGCTACAATCGCTAAACAAGAGGCTTTCAAAAGAAACATTTCTGGAAGAGTTCAGAGAAAAGGGATTTTGGGAGATAGATGGTTTGAATATAGACAATCAGATATTGTTGTTCATGGAACACAAATTACATTTAAGGTTCCAAGAGAATTATGGATTGGGCATGGTGAAGTAATTTCTGATGTTACGATTAATTATGGAGCAGTTCAAAGGGAGTTTCCAATTCGATTGATACCTAATAACTATAATGGATATGTCTTTACTGCAGCTTTGCGAAGATCAATGGCTCCATGGGATCCTATTCAAAATCCTATTTTAGGAAGTAACAGCAGTAAATGGGAAAGTTCGTATACCAGTGCATATATGTGAGTATTGATTGGTTATAATTTTAGTGTGTATAATTGATTAAACGAAAATTAAAAAAAAGAATATTTTAAGACTTCACGTAATTTACTCAGTATTATAGATCTTATCAATAAGAACTGGTGATTTGTAAAAAATCTGGGACAGAATGAACTTTATTCTGTCTCAGATTTTTTGATATTTTGCAATGTTTTAAATCCGTAGGATATACGTTTTATTGCTTTTATATGGGTATTCTTTGTTTCTATTTTTCCGTTAGAGTAAGGATAGAGCATCGCATTAGTAATTCCTTCTTCGTAGGTTAAAGGGGGTTGAAGTTTCTCACGAAAGTTATCATCTAACGCTTCTGGAATCTTTTAATAAGGTAAAAAAGTTGGGCTCTTTGTCTCGAAAAGCTTCAATTAACTCGTGGAAAAACCAAATAATCGATCAATCATCATCACTTCAGTACAACTTTTTATACTAAAAGATATAGACACTTTTTCCGTCAGTAAAGAAGTAACTTTATACCTGAAAATATATAAGTTTTTATTTTCAATAATACATTTAGTTAAATAGTTTTAACTGTGAACGCTCACAAAATATCTAACTGACTAATTTTTCTCCTTCAGATTTTAATAACAAAAAGGCTAAATGTAATTATTTTCTACAACAATGAAGAATAAAATAAAAAATTAGATGCTAATCTATATGCCTTCCTTTAGGCAAATGTAAAACGAGGTTAAAGAATGATAATTGATATATATTAGAATAAATTAAATATAAAGTTTTTTGAATCACAGCACATTTCTTAGAATAATAAAATCAATATATATTTATTTTCGAACTAATCTTGATACTTTTGAATAAATAAGTTTATGTATAATAATAAATGTATTTGAAAAATGAAAGTGGTGATTTTTATTAGACGAATATCTTGAAGGAAAGTTTAAATGTTTAAAAAATGATTGGAAATCAAATTATAATTGAAAGAGGGTATTACAATAATGAAAAAATTATTATTAATAAGTTCAGTGATCTTAGGTACATTATTTATGCAAACTGCCGATGCTTCAGCAGCAACATTAAAAGATACGAATGGTGATGATGTTGTAGGGAATAGAAACTATGTTATAAAAGCTAACCCAGAAGGATTTAAAGCAAAATATTGGAAAACGAGATATGTAGATGTTGGTTCAGATTGGGTTAATTTAACAACAGACAAGGATAACGGGTCTAGTTATCAATTAGTTACTAATGGAATTGTACAAGAAAATGTTGCATATAAAATTTATGACTCTGGTTCGGGTAAATACTTAAATTATCAAGCAGGTAATACTGTTTGGTATCCTATGGGAGGAGTCTATATGGGAGCCAAGAATGGGAGTATAAATTGGAAATTTAGTCTATCAGATGATGGAAAAAGCTATAAGTTTTCAGCTGATGATGGACCAATCTATACAGATGTTTTAGCCTCTATGTCCCTTGTCACAAGTAATAAAAATAGTCATGAAAATTTCACTGTAGAATTCGTTAGAAAGTAATCATCAGATTATTAGCAAAGCAAAAAAAGCATATATAGTACTTGGAATGAAAGCTATTTTGTAATAAATACATTCTGATTCAAAGCACGGGGATGAAACTCTCTAATTGATGTTCAAGAACTTATTCCCCTTCTTGAACAAATAATTTATGACAAGGTTCTTTAATAACTTAGTATATGTAAAAAGAGTGTGAAATCCACTCTTTTTACATATACTATTTGTTTAAAACCTAAATAATTTAATCTATAGAAAAATTGTTCGTATAGTTTCATTTAATGTAATATAATTATTTAACAGAAAGGAATGGTTAAATGAAAATTTCAGCTAAGTTATTTGTTTTAGGAATAGGACTAACTTTTGGAGGTCTTATAACGAGTGTTCCAGCAGAAGCAAAAAATATTGTGACGAGTAACTATGAATTAGGAAGTTTTGCTCAAAATGCCCCTGTCAATCCTCCCTTGCTACGAAGCAAACGCAGCCTCAGTTAAACACCTCCGAGAGTAAACTTTATCGATATTTCCTCTCATAATGGAGAAATTTCTGTAGAACAATTTCAAAAGATGAAAAACATGGGAATTAAAGGCGTAGTAGTTAAATTAACTGAAGGGACAACCTATAAAAAAACATTAGCACCTAGTCAAGTTAACATTGCCAAAAAAGCAGGTCTAACTGTTTCAACGTATCATTTTTCTTAATCGATCAAGCCAATTACTATGCGGATTACGCAGAAGACTTAGGTCTATCCAAAAATGGTGTCATGGTTAATGACGCGGAAACTATCCCAATGATTAACGCGGATGCCGCAAAAGTTTCTGTCTACTTTAGAGATTAATTGGCAAAACGTGGCTTCAAAAACGTCGTACATTATTCTAGCGCTAGTTGGTTTAACAATAATTGGATGGAATATGACGTTTTAGGCAAAGAAAATAGTTGGGTGGCAGAATGGCCGGCGAACCCAAGTGCTAATAACTTATTGCACACAGACATAGCCGCTTGGCAATGGAGTAGTCAAGGTTTTTTTGATTTTATTCCTGGAATTAACTTTGATTATAATATTGATTATTCAGGTCGTTTCACTACTAACAATAATAAAAATTTATTAGATACTGCTGTAAAAAATGGATTGTCTTATATTTATCTGACCCTTAGTTCTGACGAGTTTCAATTGCCTAAACGTTTAATGGTTTATTTGGATGGTCAATATTATTTTGAAACCTAGTAAGGAGTTAACTATTATTCTTATCGTACTAGTTTATCAGATGGTGCACAACAATTGAGAAGAGAATTTGCTGGGAAATCTGGGCAAAAAATTGAACTTTATGAAGCTCCAGGTATTCCAGGTACAAATTCTGATGGAAAGAAATTATTAGAATCAATTACTTTAGACGACGATTTAAAAATTTGACTTTCAATCGTCATATGATAATGACAGATAAGTGTATAAGACATTTAAAAAGTTACAAAGAATAAAATATCAATATTATTGATAGGTATGTATAGATTACATGTAAATAATTTAAAGTTTTTTAGTAGACTAGCATTTTGTTTTTTTGGTATATTATGATTATTTAATATTATTAAGTCTAGCAATCTCAGAAACAGTTAAATCAGCCTCCATTTCAGCGTAAGCACTCATAATTGTAAAGAAAAAAATTTTCCCATAGAGGTACTAGTATCAATATTATTTTCACCTAAATAATCCAGCAAAGTTCTATGAATAATGAGATCAATTATAGAAATAAATCACAAAAAAAAATGACGAAGGTAACAAAAATATTTCACGATCAAGTTCTTTAAGCGAAGAATCTACCCAGAATAATAAAATCATATCTTATTCAAAAAATAATGATTTGGGAAATGAACAGTCACAAAAAGAGCAATCAAATTATTAAAAAAATATAGTCGTAGCACAATTTCTAGGGAGATTATTCGTAGTCAAGAGTATCAAGACTATGAACGATATTCTCCTAAAAGACGACAGCATATGTACCGTTACGACGTTTTAATTGCCCAGAATAATGCTAGATATAGAAAGTTAAAAATTGGCAGGAATACGAAACTGACTGATGAAATGAAGGACGCAATCATTGAAGGTTACAAGAAAAAATGGTCGCCAGAACAAATTGTAAATGCTGATTCACGGGTATCCGTATGCGTAAACACTGTCTATAATTGGGTTTTACGTGGCTTTATTAAAGAGCTTGACCGCAGATTAGTTAAGCGATATTGTAAGAGATCAGCAAGAAAGTATAGAGCTTTAGGCAGAAATGAAAGCGAAATGGTGTTAAAAAGATCTATTGAACAGCGCCCTAGTGTCATTAATAAGCGTGAACGTTTAGGAGACTGGGAAATTGATTGTGTACTTCCATCAAGAGAAGGAAAAAAAGTGCATTGTAACGCTCATTGAACGCAAATCCAGATACACCTTCATGGCCCTTAGCAGCGAATCAGAGCGGTCGTCCAATGATTCCTGTAATAGATACGTTCATGTCGCTTCACGGAGACGCTGTACACTTGATTACGTGTGACAGAGGTCGTGAATTCGCAAATAGTACTTTCATAAGCTGTATTGAACGAAATTATCATAAAAAAGTGTATTTTACTCATGCTTATGCGCCACAAGAACGAGGAACCAACGAGAATACAAATGGCTTAATACGAGCTTACTTGCCAAAAAAAACAGACGTTTGAATCACAATCTCAGTCTGATATGATCTATATCGCTACTCAACTTAATACTAGGCCTAAAAAGATACATGGGTTCAAAACTTGCGCAGAAATCTTTAAAAATGAGGTATTAAAACTTGAAGGGGACGACGTATATATACCCAGTAATATTGTATAAGATTTAATTAAGATGTTGCATTTTCTATTTACATCCGCCTTTTTTAGTTAAAATAAGATGTATTATACAAAGTAGTTTAATGCGGCTGAATTTCAGTACCAAATGCGAAAATCAAAGCTCTTTAAATTAACGTTCCTTAGTATGTTTAATAAAAAAATGACTCATATGTTACCTGTTATAGATACCTTGGAAACTTTGTGAAATATAACATTTAGACCAATTTAAATAAGCGCTACTTTACGTAATTCTTTGTGGAATACCAATTGAGCCGACTTCCAATTCAATGTTTTTCTTGGTCGATTCTACAGCTTGATTTAACTCCTGTTGATCAACAGGAGTTAAATCAGTCCCTTTAGGATAATATTCTCTAAGTAGCCCATTATGATTCTCATTACAGCCACGTTCTTGCGGGCTATAAGCATTTGCTAAGTAAATTTTGTTACCTTTAGACTCAATCAAACCGACATATCCTTGATTGATAAATTCACTTCCTCGATCACAGGTAATCGACTTTACAGCGCTTGGGTAATCCTTCAATAGCTGACACATGCTTTATACATGTTATGAGACGTCTTTTTAGGCATTTTTTAGGTCTTATAACGGTCTTGTACAATGTAGCTAATGCAACTGTAGAGTGCCGTACAGATAGAACGCTATCTGCTTCCCAATGCCCAAGTTCTTCTCTAGTCTCAGCTTTTGTCGGACGTTCATGAATTGTTTTCACATCAGTAAATCGTCCACGAAAATCACCGATTCTTTTATTCACTGATTTTCTTCCTTTTCGTCTTAACATTTTTCGTTCCCTAGCACTACCTACAGGAAATCCGTCATCAAATAGAACATTATAAATAGAACGATAAATAGTAGGGTAGCTAATGACAGATTCATTGTTCTCTAGGTTAATTCTATTCGCTATCTGTTCTGGAGACCCATTGTTCTTCAAAAAGTAGCTTACGAATGGTTTCCTTTAGTAAAACTATGATGGAGAAAGATCATTTCCCGCTCACGTATAGTAAGACTAACTATATGAAGTCATAGCTGAATACCTCCTAGTTGATATAATTCGTCAACACAATTATAGCAGGCTTTTCCACCTTCAATTTTTAGTGTTGCACTTAAATTATACATTCTAGTAGTATTTATAAGCGTTATAATGGAAAAGACGCATTAGAGGCAAATCAAGTTTATAGAGCTACTGTCTATTTTAAACCTATGGATAATAATTTGGTTGGTCACTACGTTAAGTTGTCACTAAAAAGTGATCCTAGCAGTAAGGAGAGTCGTGAGATTTTTAATACGACATTAGATAAAGGAATACCTGCAGAAAAGGGATATTATTGCGTAACAACAACTTTTGAAGTTGGAGAAGATGAAACTGACCCATTAATTGTAGTTGAAAATTATGAACCTGGATATATCGGATCTGTAAATATTTCTAAGGTCAATAATTAAGGTTTAAATTTATATGCTCTTTGTCAACGAATGTTGTTGATGAAGATATAAAGAAGTAAACCAACTATTTAATAAGAGTATGTGACAATAATCAGACGAAAACTGATTATTGTCACACTTTTTTATTTTATGTCGCTATGTTTACCTCCAACGAGTCTTACGATAGTTACTTTGAACAATTTGGGTAAGATCAAAAGCTAGTAAAATGTAATCAACGACTCGCTTACTAAAAAATTAATGACTATCTAGCAAATTCTGTATAAAAGATCAAAGAATCGCTGGATAAATGATTATTAAAAAAGTAAAATAAATAGGAATGTATAATTTATACGGAGGAGTCATAATGATAAACTTAACAGAAATAACAGAAAAAATGTCACCCAATCAAAAAATCAATTATGATCGTGTCCTGCAAAAAGTTATTGCAGAATGGGAAAAATCGGATGTTCGTCCCACCATTTTACTTCACAGTTGCTGTGCACCTTGTAGCACCTATTCACTTGAGTATTTGACACAATATGCGGATGTGACGATTTTTTTTGCTAATTCAAATATCCATCCAAGAGCAGAATACCAACGCCGCGAAATTGTGCAGCAGAAATTTGTAGAAGATTTCAATAAACAGACAAATAATCAAGTTAAATTCTTATCAGCACCATACGAACCTAATAAGTTTATCCAAATGGTAAAGGAAAAGGAACTGACAGAAGAACCAGAGGGCGGAAAACGTTGTTCGGCCTGTTTTCAAATGCGTTTAGATATCGTAGCTGAGAAGGCCCAAGAATTGGGTTATGATTATTTTGGCAGTGCATTGACCTTGTCTCCAAAGAAAAACAGTCAATTGATCAATGAAATCGGGATAGATATTCAAAAATTTTATGCAACCAACTATTTACCTAGTGATTTTAAGAAAAATAATGGCTATAAACGTTCGATTGAGTTGTGTAAAGAGTATGATGTATATCGCCAATGCTACTGTGGATGTATGTTTGCGGCAACTAAACAAGGTGTAGATTTAAAAGGCGTAAATAAAGAAGCAAAAGAATTTTTAGCAGTACAAAAAAAATAGTAGATGAAGATGATGATTTCCAGTGGATGGAAGCATTGTCTTTTTTTATCCAATAAATGATTATAGTTTTTAACTATATTTAACGATAGAAATTAAGTGTTATTCTATAATTCTTTCTCATGGTACAGTAGTTGAAATACCTTATTGAAGGAGGAAAAGTATGAAAACATCAATTATCGGGTTTCCAAGAGTAGGAGAGTCAAGAGAATTAAAATTTGCAACAGAGAGGTATTTTAGAAAAGAAATCACAGCAGATGAATTAGAAGCAACCGGAAAAGAATTACGGAACAAGCATTGGCAGTTATTAGTTGATCAGGGAATCGACTTTATTCCAAGTGGTGATTTTTCTTTCTTTGATACAACGCTAGATACAGCAATTTTACTGAATATTGTACCCACAAAATATCAAGCACTAAAACTAACGCCATTAGAAACATATTTTGCATTGGCTAGAGGGTATCAAGGAGAAGAAGGTGATGTTACAGCCTTAGCGATGAAGAAATGGTTCAATACAAATTATCATTATATGGTGCCGGAAATCGAGGATGATACCGAACTTAAACTTGTTGGAGATCAAATTTTTAGATCATTCGATGAAGCAAAAGAAGCAGGAATCATCACTCGTCCCACTATTTTAGGACCATTTACTTTGTTAAAATTAGCCACTTATCAAGGAAGTAAACGAGCAGGAGATTTTTATGAAGCTGCAATACTAGCGTATGCACAAATATTTGAAAAATTATCTGAACGTGATTGTGAATGGCTGCAAATTGATGAGCCAGCCTTGGTTTTGGACTTGTCACCAATTGAAGTGAAGCAATTTAAAGCGTTATACCAGAAGCTTCTAGCTAAAAAAGGCAATTTAAATATAGTAGCACAAACGTATTTCGGAGACGTTCGAGATGCTTACCAAGAGTTAGTTGAATTGCCTTTTGATGGTATTGGTTTAGATTTTATTGAAGGTAGAAAAACACTAAGCTTACTTGAAACATATGGATTTCCTAAAGATAAATTATTATTTGCTGGAATCATCAATGGAAAGAATATATGGAAAAACAACTATCAGCAAACGTTAGCGTTACTAAAAAAAATAAAACCATTTGGGGAAGTTGTATTGAATACCTCCTGTTCACTACTCCATGTACCATTTACATTAGACAATGAATCAACACTAAGCAAAGATGTTAAAGATCATTTTGCGTTTGCTGTTGAAAAATTAGCTGAGCTAAATGATTTAAAGAAAATAATGGCAGATAACGATGGAAATCAAGTCTTTTTACGCGAAAATAGGGCACTATTCGATCAAGAACGTTTTTCTAAAAATGAGCAAGTGGCAAAGCGTATCAAAGCATTGACTGAGAAAGATTTTGTTCGTCTACCAGCCTTAATGAAACGGGCAGTGGTCCAAAAAGATAAATTGAAATTACCTATTTTACCAACAACAACGATTGGCTCCTTTCCGCAAACAAAAGAAGTCAAACAAAATCGAGCAAAATTCAAAAAAGGTGAAATTAGTGAATATGAGTATAAAGTATTTAATCAAGCAAAAATCGCAGAATGTATCGCTTTTCAAGAAGAAATTGGTTTAGATGTTTTAGTCCACGGGGAATTTGAACGCAATGATATGGTGGAGTATTTTGGTGAGAGTCTAGATGGTTATCTATTTACGGAAAAAGCTTGGGTTCAATCGTACGGGACGCGCTGTGTAAAACCACCAATCATTTGGGGAGACATTTCACGCTCAAAACCAATCACAGTAGCATACTCGAAATACGCTCAAACCTTGACTGAGAAACCAATGAAAGGAATGCTGACAGGACCTGTAACAATTTTGAATTGGTCATTTCCACGTGAAGATATCAGTTTAAGAGAATCGACACTGCAGTTAGCTTTAGCTATTCAAGAAGAAGTTTTGGATCTAGAAGCCAATGGCATTGGCATTATTCAAATTGATGAAGCGGCATTACGTGAGAAATTGCCTTTACGTAAAAGCGACTGGCATTCTGAATACTTAGATTGGGCAATACCAGCTTTTCGTCTTGTTCACAGTAAAGTACAGCCGACGACACAAATCCATACCCATATGTGTTATAGCGAATTTGCTGATATTATCCAAGATATCGATAATATGGATGCTGATGTTATTTCATTTGAAGCGTCTCGTTCAAATTTAGATATTCTAGATGCTTTAAAAGCGATTGATTTCCAAACTCAGGTCGGACCAGGTGTTTATGATATTCATTCACCGCGTGTTCCATCAGTAAAAGAAATTGAAGCGACGATTCATAATATTTTAAAGAAATTACCGATTGAAAAAGTCTGGGTGAATCCTGATTGTGGTTTAAAAACGCGGGGAGTACCAGAAACACAAGCCAGTCTTAAAAACTTAACACTTGCAGCAAAAAAGGTACGTGGAGGGGTGTAAATGAGAACAGATACCTTGTTTAAAGATAAAACCGTCTTTTCCTATGAAATTTTTCCACCGAGAAGAACTGCACCGATTGACACGATTTATCATACATTGGATCGTTTGAAAGGACAGCAACCTGATTTTATCAGTGTGACTTTAGGGGCGGGAGGAACAGGAGCTAACTTAAGTACTGCTGATATTGCACAGAAAATTCAAGATGAGCAATTTTTGCCAAGTGTAGCGCATCTACCAGCCGTAAATTTTTCAAAAGGTGAAATCATAGCTATTTTGGAAGAATTGAAACAAAAAAAGGTAGAAAATATTTTAGCTTTGAGAGGGGATATTTTACCAGATAAAGAGCCGAAAAAAGATTTTTCATATGCGAATGATCTAGTCGCTTTTATTCAGGAACAAGGTGATTTTAATATTATCGGAGCTTGTTATCCTGAAACCCACAGTGATGCAGCAAGTTCAGTTGAAGATATCAGAAACTTAAAAAGAAAAGTTGATTCTGGGACGAATCAATTAATCTCACAATTATTTTTTGATAATCATTATTTTTACACATTCAAAGAGAAGTGTGATATCGCAGCAATTGAAGTGCCGATTCAAGCAGGTATTATGCCAGTTGTCAATAAAAAGCAAATCGAGCGCATGGTCAAGATGTCTAATGTAACACTGCCAACGAAATTTTTAAAGATGATGGAGCGTTATGAGCATAATCCAGAAGCGATTCGAGATGCAGGGATTGCTTATGCAATTAATCAAATTGTTGATTTGGTTACACAAGGAGCTGATGGGATTCATCTGTATACGATGAATAATCCATATGTTGCACAAAAAATCAGAGAGGCTACGCGTAGTTTATTTGAAGCATAGTTGGAACAAATAAAATAAAGATAGGTAGAAAGCAAGCTTAAGGAATATTGGAAAAAGTTTTAAAAAGGATGGACCTATAGCTTGTTTAATCTTGAATAGCATTGATTTAAAAAAGGACTGCTTTTTAAATCAATGTTTTTTTGAGCGTTGTATTGCGTAAGGTTAACTATTAAACAATAGTGTAATAAAATACACAAAAATCATTTTATTTCAAAAAGAAATGTATTTGTAATATTTTCTAGAAAAGTGAATATTTCTTTTTTTAAAAGGGTTTTATAATTATTTTTAACATTATTTTACTATTGTTTTTTTAAGTTTATTTAATATATAAGCTAATATGAAAGTTTTTTAAAATAAGGTGAAATGGATGATGAGGATGTTGTGTTGACAGGATCAACTATTATTATCTATTATATGAACATAATGTGTAAAATGGATGAAATAAAATTCTATTGGTAGTGTTTTATTATTATTAAGTTATTATTAATTTGGTCTGTTTTTATAAATACATCTTACTTATTGGTGGTTTTAAAAAGAAAGTGAGTTGTTATTTATACTGATTGAAAGAAAGGGTATATCATGGAACAACAGAGAGTGAGAAGACATGAGCGCTTATCTCTTGATAAGAGACCAAGAAAGAAAAAGCCTTCTTCTAGTTTAAAGAGTAGTCAGAAGAATCGGTTACGCGACAAATCAGAGGTAAAGAGAAAGAGTCAAAAGAATCTTCGGTCGCCGTCACGACAGAAGCCTCAAAGAAGGAAAACGCAGTCGAAATTGCAAAAAAATCGCTTTTCTTCAAAAAACAGATGGTTAAGAAATCTTTTAGATCTGCTATTTTATATCATTACTTTAGGGTTGATTTGCATGTCGATTCTTTTTGCATTTAGTGATGATCAGAACAAGACTATTTTTGGTTATCGGATATTTAATGTTTTAACAAATTCAATGGCACCTAATGAACGTGATCAGAAATCTGGTGGATTTTATGCTGGTGATGTCATCATTGTAAAAGATATCCAAGGAGATACTGCAAAAGAAGGTGAGGTGATTACCTACCGGCCTTCAATGAAAAGCGAAGCTTTTTTAACACATCGAGTGGTTAAAAAATTAGATCACTTGGATAAAGTAAAAGGAACTTATTATATTACTAAAGGGGATAACAACGATACGGAAGATTTGCCGATTAGTGAAAAACAAGTAGTAGGGAAAAAAATAATTGTTTTTCCAAAAGTTGGAGCAGTTCTAAAGTTCATTCGAAAAAACTTCGCTGTGTCTGTTATTTTTATGCTGTCTGTTTTTGGTTTTATATTGGTAATTAAGATGTATATATTCTCAAAATAGCTTCTTAATTTAATGATTAGTGTTAGATAAAAATTATATGGGGGAAGTAAAAATGAAAAATAAAAAGTTGTTGATTATTGCAGGTTTATTAGCTTTACTAGCTTTGGGTGCTGGGACTTTTGCCTGGTTTACTAGTGAGGACTCAGTTACCAATCATTTTGAGGGTGAAATTGCCGGAAATGACATTCAGATAGTTGAGACATTTACACCTGAAGAGAATTGGACACCAGGCGAAGGAGTCGCAAAGAAAGTCTCTGTAGCAAATGTGTCGGAATATGACGCATTGATTCGCGTAAGTTTTGAAGAAATATTCAAAAAGTTAAGAGATAACAATGAGATTTATTTCGATGGAACAGGGAAATATATTTGGGCATCTGGACCAAATAAAGGGAATGAGTTATCAAATCCTCCAGTAGTACCTAAAGCTATGCCTTCTAAATCAGACTATGTAAGTTTAGGCTATGTAGACGTAACTGCAAATTTATCAACTGAAGTAAAAAATATTACAGTTGATAATAAAGAATATCATTTTAAAATATATGAGAAAGAAGTACAAGCAGCTGGAAACAAACCATCTGGGGAGCCTATTCCAGAAGAATATTCCTATGTGGCGCAATGGGAAGCGTCTGATGGTACTAAAGCAAAAGCATATATTGGTAATACGTCAGGTAGTATCGAACGTGATCGAACCACTCAAAAATTAACATTAGTAAATCCAGCATATCTTTCTATGATTGATGCAACTTACAATGAAATAAAGGAAAACTGGGCCGATCCTAGTAAACTATATAATAAACCTGCTGTGGATGAAATAACATATAAAGCATTTGCAGATGATCTTATTCAGTTAGGGTTTACAGAGTTAGCAAAAGAGATTACTAACAACAAATGGTATTACAATATAGCGGACGGGTATTTTTATTTTGTTGGAAAAGTGTTACGTGGCACTCAAACACCTCAACTTTTGGATAGTGTGAAATTAATGGAGAAAGCAGACAATAGCTATAGCTTACTTCAATTTGATTTGATAGTAAATGCAAATGGAATTCAAAATGCACAACAATCAATCAAAGACTCATGGAAAACAGATGAAAGTAACCCAGATTTGTACAATAAATTAGTGGAATTTTGTGACTATTAATAAATAGAAAACAATGGTGATATAGAATGGAAAAGATAAAATATCTTTGTCAACTATTCAGTTTGATTATTATAAGTTTATCAATCATTGGTGGTTCTCCTACTTTTGCCCATGGGGTGGAGGGAGAACCATTGCCTTCTGGTATTGTCATTGGAGACGGTAAAGGAATTCATGTTCAATCAGATGGGGAATATCTAGTTGAAATCAAAGATGTGTTACCAGGTAAAAAGTGGACGATTGATATTGATTTAATGAGTGTAGATAAGAGAGAATCGTATGATTTAAGTATGCAGATTTTTAAACCTACATTAAACGGACCAATCGATTTTTCCCAAGCAATCCACATGGTGTTGAATTATGCAGGAAAAAAAATGTACGATGGTCCGGCTTCTGGTATTAGCGATACAATAAATTTACAAGAAACTGAATATTCATTAGGAACATTTCATCCAGGGGATAGTAAACGTTTGCGTGCAGTTTTTGAAATGGATCATACATACACGAAAAATGATTTTCAGGTAAAAAGTATGATGGAAAATGTTTGGAAATTTAGAGCAACCAAAAATCAAGAGCCAGAACGAACAGAAGACAATAAACAAACGAAACGGAAACTATTTTTTCCGCAGACTGGGGAAGAATGGCGGAATGTATTGATTTATATTTCTTTAGGTTTATTTATAGTATTGATGGCCGTGTTGATTTTTAAAAAGAAATACGACGATCAAAAGAAACGCTCATAAATGGAATAACGAAAACCATGATTGAATTAGGAAGTTAGGAGGGAACACCTCTTGAAAAAGAAAAAACAGAGATCAGCAAAATATAAAAAAAAGTCAAGAGTGTCTAAAAGAAGCTTCCGCTTATATTTAGCTCTCTTTTCTCTATTTTTTTCTAGCCTGTTGCTTCTTGGAAGTACCTATGCTTGGTTTACATCTACTGATTCAGTTACAAATAAATTTGAAAGTGGACGTTTTCAAGCTGAATTAACTGAAGTGTTTAAGCCGAATCTAGCTTGGCAGCCTGGAAAAGATACGACAAAACAAATTCGTGTACAAAACACAGGACAATCACCTGCTCTTGTAAGAGTTTCTCTATACGAATATTTGTTGACTTTTAAAATAGATGTCAGAGATAAAGTCGGAAATGGAAACCTAACCACAGTTTCAAATGAGCGAAAGCCAGTTGTTAAAAGTGAAGATGTATCTACTTGGCAACCAGCTTCAGAAAAAGGCGGTACATATCAAGACAGTTCACTTTATTATGTAGCGAACAAAGCGTATATAGCAGATCGAACAAACGGCAAAGGCAGATATAAGTTAAATGACTCGGCAAGAAAGTCTCTACCGCTGGATTTCATTGAAATCAATTTTTCAGCATATATGAACACCTCTGTTCCTAAAACAGGAATAAAAGATTATTGGTTATACGATGATGGTTATTTTTACTATTCTGAAGTGTTAGCACCTGGAAACATAAGCGAGCCATTAGTGGATAACGTATCACTTTCTTCAAGTATCTCAAATGCTTATAAAGGGGCATTATATCAGTTGAATCCCTATTTAGAAGCGCATGACCCTGTAAAAACAATTATCAAAGAGTGGGAAATTGGAACGGATAGTATAGTTTATGGAATAATCAAAGACAAACTAAACTAAAAAATAAATGATTCCAGCTTTGGTTGAGAGAAGGAGGGAATAATGGGGACGAAAAAAAAGAAAAGAAAAAAATCAATTACGCCTAAAAAATGGGTGTTAATCGTTTTGTCAGTAGTTCTAGTATTTGCAATTGGAACTGTTTTACGTGATGTTTATGCAGCGAATAAATCAACAGATGAAGAAGTCAATAATTTTCGATTGAGTGATTTGAAGGGAACGATCCAAGAGACATTTACGCCATCAAAAGAAATAAAAATTGATACGCCTATCACAAAAAAAGTTGCAATTACAAATGACCAAAATCAAGATATGTTTGTTCGACTGCTAGTCTTACCAACAATTATTGTCACTGATTCTGAAGGAGAAGACTTAGTACTTCCCGCTAGTTTTAAAGGAGAAGGTGCACAGATCGAAATTCCCTTTGATACAACTGACTGGATAGATGGAGAAGATGGCTACTTCTACTATGTAAAGAAATTAAAAAAAAATGAAACAAGCTCTAGTCTGTTTAAACAAGTAACGATCGTTTCAAAGAATATAGATGAACAGTATTCAAATGCAGAAATAAAGATTGAAATTAAGCTAGAAGGAGTAAATTCGACAGCATATACTTATCGCGATGCGTGGTGGCAAGGTACTAGTCCTACGCAAGATCCTAGAAAAAAAATTGATGATCAATTGAAACTGCAAATTTAAAGTGAAGATTCTGTAAGAATAGATTCATTTTTTTTTAGAAAGGATACAAGATGAAAAATAAATGGATGAAAATACTAGTTGTAGTTGGATTCTTAATAGGAAGTTTGGGGATAGTACTATTTCAAAAAAATGTAAGTAATATAAAAGCTGAAGAACAAGAGGTAACAATAAATGAGGAGAAAGAAATCTCTAATGAAGATGAACCTGCTAAGTTTATTGATGAAACAGAACAATTTACAGAAGAAGAAAAAAATTTTTTCTCTGAGTTAAGAAATGATAATCGTATGTATCCCCAAAGCTATGCTGTTGGAGGCAAACTAACTCCTTCGGGAAATAGAGTTGTCAGTGGTGGTCTAGGAGATTACAATACTTGGATACCATCTGATTATAATTTAAGTATAAAATTTACACCTGAGACCAAAGTTGAAGGCTGGGGAGGAGTAATCGCTACAGAGGCACCCAATCAAAAGGTTATGCAAGTTCCTGCGAATAAACAAGGTGCATTGGGTTTATGGTACAGAAATATAGGGATGTATAATGGTGAACGAGTAGATATAAAAGTAACATTGGACTCTTATACTTTAAAACTAGGGACGGGTTCAAAGCCATTCGGAGTACTGAGGTTTTTTGAAAAAGAAATGACACAGGATATTTTTGGTATTTATGATATTAGCGAAACATTTAGTTTCTATAAAAGCGGAACTTCAACGCCAATCAATGTAAAAGGGGCACTTACTTTTGGAGACATTGATTATGCAGAAGAATTAGTATTTCCAAATTTTGATGCTTCAAATTGGCATAAAGCATATGTTCATCACCAAAACCAATTAGGGTATGGAATGACAGGGAATGAATTACGTTTTGTTGGAGGGGGGAAGGATGCACAGAAAGAAAATACTCCTCAAGCATTCACCACGGGTATTTTTCAAGGAGTTTCTGTCTCAATCAAATATGAGGATAAGCACAGAAATGTTGTAACGAAATGGCCGACTGGTAATGGTGGCCAAGGATACACTTTTATACAAATGACGACCAATGCTCGTCCATTTAAAACACCTGTGATAAAAAAACAAGTCAGCGATAGCAATGAAACAAAAACAACAACAAATACGTTGAATTCAAAAGAAGAAAATTTTACTTATACTTTTGAAACTAGAATCCCCAATGAACGAAAAGAGTGGTGGTATAACGCATTTCAAATCACCGATAAATTACCCAATGGTGTTGAAAAGAATGGTGCTATTGTTGTCAAAGACAGTGTGCGTAATGAAAATTTGACTTCTCAGTTTACGTCAAGTATTGATGTAAATAATAATTTGACAGTGAAGGCCATTAATCCAAAGCAAGCAAGTTTTTATGACAGAGTTCTTGAAGTAACTGTTCCTGTAAAGTTAAATGCAAAAGTAAATTTGAATTCTTACCCAGTAATAGATGGTCTTGCACAAATAACAAATAAGGCGACCATTACCACTCAAACTTTTGATAATAGTCAGCGTAATGAGGTATCGAATACAGTGACGACAAAAGTTCCATTCGACCCTCCAAAGCCAATGATTCAAAAGAAAGTGAGAAACATAACTACTGGAGAGACAGTGTATCAAAAGAATACGAAAGCAAAATATGATGATGTCGTAGAGTATGAAATTGTATTGAAAAATGAAAGCACAAATGTAAACATGTCTAGTTTGAAAGATGCGGCATTTACAGATAAGTTGCCAGAAGGAGTTACTTTAAAGTCGTGGTCTATAAATGATGAAGCTAAACCAAATTCAGCATGGGTAGGAAATAAGCTTACTAATTATAATTATGCACCAGGAAAAACTCACGAAAGAAACAAGACATATGTTATAAAAATCCAAGCGATAGTTGGTCAAGCAAATGATGGGACTACGCGAAGAAACGAAGGGTCAATGACTGGAGCAAATTTGACTGGAGCTATTCCAACAAGTATTGCTGATGTAGTAGTACTAAAACCAAAGCTAAAAATAAGTAAAGTAGTAAACAAGGCGTCCGTTGTAAATGGAGAAGAATTTGTATACACCGTTTCGATGGAAAATATAACTAGAGATATTGCATTATATAGTTCAATGATTATTGAAGATAAGTTGCCAGCTGGAATTGTAGCAAAAGCAGGGACAACAACTTATTCCTTGAATGGTGAAGCAAGTAAGAAAGTTGTAGATAATTTGGTTTGGAATGCTTCAAGAACAGTATTAAATACAAAAGGATTACCTGATTCAGCTTCTAAATCCCCAATTATTAGCCAAACAAAAGGAAAATTGGTGATCAGTTTTACAGCTATAGCGGATGCAACTACGGTTGGTAAACCAGATTTAGTGAATACAGTTACCGGCAGTGGAAAGTACGATTTAAAAAAAGAGAATCTTGTAGAAAAAGGAAAACCTTTTGATCCTATAAAAGGAACTGCTACTTTAAGTGTGACACAAGCTAGAGGCGGACTACAAATCATCAAGCAAGACGACACGAAAAAACGATTAGCCGGGGCAAAATATACAGTGAAGAACGCCGCTGGAGCCCAAGTAGGAAGTGGACAAACCAATGCGAATGGTGTGTATACATTAGGGAATTTACCGACAGGTAAATACACGGTAACCGAAACGGCAGCGCCAACAGGACACGTAGCGGCGCCAGTAGAAGGAAATAATCGAACTGTAGACGTGGTGAGGAATCAAACGGCAAGTCTGACGTTTACAAATAATCGCCAAGGGCGAATCAAGATCAAGAAGGTAGACAAAGAAAGTAAGGCAGTTTTGTCAGGAGCGGAGTACCGAGTAACGGATAGTCA